>JAZLBK010000001.1:0-7393 GCA_045613665.1 Christensenellaceae bacterium
CTGGTATGGGTAGATGCCAAGGCGGTTTTTGTCAGCCACACGTTGCTGAAATTATTGCAAGGGAATTAAACCTTCCTATAACCGAAGTTACAAAAAGCGGAAAAAATTCAAAGTTGTTGGTAGGTGAAACGAAATGAGAAATTACGACGTTATAATTGTAGGCGGTGGCCCTGCCGGTCTTGCAGCCGCTATATCTTGTTATGATAGCGGAGTTAAAGATATTTTAATTCTTGAAAGGGAAAAAGAACTTGGTGGAATACTTAATCAATGTATCCACAACGGTTTTGGGCTTGCGCGTTTTAAGGAAAGTTTAACCGGCCCCGAATATGCTGAAAGGTTTATAGAGGGCGTTCAAAAAAGAAATATTAAATACCTAACCGAGACTACCGTAATATCAATTTCAAAAAATAAACAAATTACTGCAATAAATAGTGAAAATGGGGTCTTTACAATATCGGCAAAATCGGTTATACTATCTATGGGCTGCCGTGAAAGAAGCCGTGGCGCGCTCAACGTTGCAGGCACTCGCCCTGCGGGAGTGTATTCGGCTGGCACCGCGCAAAAATACGTAAACGTATTAGGGTATATGCCCGGCAAAAGCGTTGTGATTTTAGGCTCTGGCGACATAGGGCTTATAATGGCAAGAAGGATGACGCTTGAAGGCGCAAAAGTTCACGCAGTATGCGAAATTATGCCACATTCGTCAGGACTTAAAAGAAATATCGTTCAATGTCTTGACGATTTTGAAATTCCGTTGTATCTTAATCATACGATTGTTAAAATCGAAGGTGAAAAAAGGGTTACCGGCGTGGTAATTAGTGAGGTTGACGAGAATAAAAAACCCATTAAAGGAACGGAAATTCATTTTGATTGCGATACCGTGCTTTTCTCCGTTGGTTTAATACCCGAAAACGAACTTTCAAAAAACTGTGGCGTAGAACTTTCTCCAAAAACCAAAGGCGCGGTAGTTTACGAAAACCGTGAAACGAGCGTTGACGGTATATTTGCTTGCGGTAACGTTTTGCAAGTTCACGACCTTGTTGATTTCGTTTCAGAAGAGGCGGAGATTGCAGGCTTATCGGCTGCGTTATACGTAAAAAACGGAAAGACTGAAAAAGACGCTATTTTAACCGCTTGCGGTGACAACGTAAGTTATACCCTTCCGCAAAAAATAGATAAAAATACTAATAGTAACGTGAAATTGTTTTTTAGAGTAAACAAGGTGATTAAAAACTGCACGATTAGCGTTGAGTGTGGTGGAAAAACGTTGATTGAAAAGAAGAAGAAAATTTGCGTTCCGGGTGAAATGGAAACGGCGTTACTATTAGCCGATAAACTCAAAGGCTTATCGGGGGAAATATCAGTATCTGTTAGGGGGGATTTATAATGGAACTTACTTGTGTTGAATGCCCTATGGGTTGTAAAATAACCGTTATAGAAAAGGGCGGTAATAAAGAATTTTCGGGTTATTCTTGCCCACGCGGTAAACTTTACGCTGAAAACGAAGTGGTTGACCCTAAAAGAGTTGTTACTTCAACGGTTAAATGTTCAAACGGAGTTATTCTTCCCGTTAAAACGGATAGACCGGTTAGCAAGAAAGATATGTTTGAAGTTATTAAAGTTATAAACGCTATAACTTGTGATTTACCAGTAAAATCTGGCGATATTATTAAAAAAGACGTTTTTGGTGCGAATATTATCAGCGCAAAAACTATAAAATAGGTAAAAATGCTAAATACACTTTACGAACAACTTGGCTACTCGTCGGTGGCGGGAATAATTATTTCTATATCCCTAATATTATTTTTGGGGTTTTTCGCCACGCGTTTAACCAAACTATTAAAACTGCCAAACGTAACTGCGTACGTTGCTACGGGCGTTTTAATAGGCCCTTACGCGCTCAATTTAATTCCGCAAACGGTTATAAGCGGTATGGGTTTTATGTCCGATATAGCACTTGCATTTATTTCCTTTGGAATAGGCGAGTTTTTCAAGTTCGGTATCGTAAAAAAGAATATTAAAAGCGTAACCGTTATAACCATTATGGGTATGGCGGTTACTTCCGTTTTAATATTTGCCCTTTGCTATTTTATATTTGGGCTAAATTTAGCCGTTTCTATAATACTTGCGTCTATTTCCTTCGTGGTGTCGCCCGTGTCTACGGCTATGACTATTAGGCAAAAAGACGGTAAGGGTGATTTCGTAGATAATTTGTTATCGGTTATTGCTTGTAACGATATTTTAGGTTTAATATTTTTCTCAATAGCAATTTCGCTTGCAACAGGCTTAACGCTTGGTAGCGTTACGGTGAAAGACGTTTTGACGCCTATTCTTCTAAATATTATAATGATGGCGTTCGGTGCTATATCCGGCTTTGTTCTTAAATTTTTAATGGCTGAGAAATCTAACGACAATAGGCTTATCGTTTCCATTGCGCTTTTGTTTTTAATTTGTGGCGTGGGCTCGGCAATAGGCGTTTCGCCGTTACTTGGCTGTATGATTATGGGTATGGTTTACGTCAACGTTTCAGGCGACGATAAACTGTTTAAGCAAATTAGATATTTCAGTCCGCCTATACTTCTTATGTATTTCGTGCGTTCGGGCTTAAACTTTAATATAGGCGCGCTTTTTGTAAACGATTCGGTTGAAACGGCGCTACCACTTATAGTTTTGTGTGTATTCTTTATTATCGTACAAACGCTTGGCAAATACGGTGGTTCGTACATAGGTTGTACGCTAATGAAAAAGCCAAAAGAGTTTAGAAACTACTTTGGCTTAGCGTTAATTCCACAAGCGGGCATAGCAATCGGTCTTGCCGACCTTGCGTCTCGTTACTTAGTTGGTAGTGATGGAACTACCGTTAAAACGATTATTATTTCAGTGGGTTTAATTTGTGAAATATTCGGGCCGTTACTTGCCGATTTTTCACTTAATAAATCGGGTTCGTACGGGGCGGAAGCAACGGTGGTTGACGAAGGTCTTTCAAAGCGAATTCGTCACCAAGAACTTATGAATAAGTTAAACAATATAAAACAAGAGATAAAAGACAGCGATTATTATCGTTCGGAAAGTGAAGAGGCTTTTATGGAACTTGACGAAGAAATTCCAACGTATTTTAATCGACATAAAAATTTCAAAAATAGGAGATAGAAAATGGGAGAAGATTTAATCGTTAAATTTATAGGCGAGTGGTCAACCGGCTTAGGTATAGGCGCGGTTATGCTAAAAGTAGTGCTTGCTTTCGTGCTTGCTATGATAACGGGTATTGAAAGGGCGACTAAGCGCCACGCAGCAGGGCTTAGAACTTTCGTTTTAGTTGCTCTCGTTTCGGTGCTTGCATCAATGTGCGACGAATACGTTATTGAGAGATTTGAAGTATCTTTCTCGTTTATAACGGCGTCTACCGTAATAGGTATAGCAATTCTTAGTTCAAACACCATACTATATAGTTCAAAAAACCAACTTAAAGGCGTTACCACTTCGGTTGCGCTTTGGGGTACGAGCATAATTTCAATATTTATAGGTTACGGTCACTATACTATCGCGATTGTAAGTTACGTTGTGTATTTTATTTGTATCGCGGTATTTCCTAAACTTGAAGAATATTTCAAAATGCGCTCAAATCACTTTGAAATTCACCTTGAACTTAAAGGAAAAAACCACCTTCAAGAATTTAACGAAACTTTAAGAAGATTAGGGCTTAGAATTGACGATATCGAAATTAACCCAGCGTACGCAAATTCGGGGTTAGGCGTTTATTCGGTGGCACTCACTATCGTTTCAAAAGAACTTCGCGAGTGTAAAACGCACGACGAAATTGTAACCGTTCTTAAAGAACTTGAATACGTTAACTACATAGAAACTATAATGTAATAAAACGGAGCAAACGCTCCGTTTTTTAATTGAAATTTTTATAATTATTTCTTTTATTATGCTAATATTAGTAGCATAGTTAAAAAAATGGCTTAAAAAGATTGAAAAAAAATCATAAACAGTATATTATATATATAATAAAATATTACTTTAATTAGGGTTATTATGGCAAAAAAGAAAAAAGGATTATTTACAAGGCTTATTGAAGGACCGGAACGCTCGGAAGACTACGCGAGAAAAACTTTACCTTCAAACAGGTGGCAACTTGGTTGGGATTTGTTTTCTAACAACACCTTAAAACTTTTGAAGATAAATTTATTAGTTTTATTGTTTATCTTTCCGTTGTTTTTACTTTTATATTTCCGCATGGGGCTTATAGGTTCTAACGCAACAAATTCAATTTTTTCACAAAATTTAGGTATAGGTTACCCTGCCGTTCCAAGTTCTTCAATGCTTGGCGTTGCAGAAAATATTACGTTTAGTGCAAACTTTGTATTTTTCGTGCTGTTACTTATTTGTTCGTTTTTGTTCTCTGTTGGTATTTCGGGCGGGTTTTACGTTATGCGTAACCTCGTTTGGACTGAGGGTGTTTTCGTAGTTTCGGACTTTTGGCAAGGCGTTAAAAAGAACTACTTTTTAGTTTTGAAAACCACTTTGCTTTTCGTTTTGTTTTTTGGCGTATCCGTATTAACTATTGATTTATGCAACGTTCAAATCGCGTTAAAAACTCAACTTGATTGGCTATTTACCGTTATAAAAGTTATAAGTTACGTAATAGCGGTAGTGGTAACTTTAACGTATATGTATATGCTTACCTTAGGCGTTACGTATAAGCATACTTTCTTTGGTATTATACAAAACTCTTTCTTGCTTGCGGTTGGCTTTTTACCTATAAACGCGTTTTTTGCTCTTCTTGGGCTTTTGCCGTTTGCGTTATTGTTTGTTGAAATATCTTCAATTTTCTTTGCTCTTGGCTTGGTGCTTATAGTATTTATTGCAATTGCAATTTTTATCTTGGTGTGGACAAACTATTCGCAATGGGTTTTCGACCAAGTAATTAACGACAACGTTAAGGGCGCCAAAAAACGCCGTGGTATGTACAAAAAATCCGTTTCCAACGAGCCTGAACAGTTCGTTTATAAAAAGAAAATTTTTGGCAATAAAGCAATTAAGCCTATAACGGATACTGAAATTGAGATTGCAACGTTGCCTGAAAGTTATTCAAGAGAAGACCTTTTACGCCTTGAAGAAAGCAAGAAGAAGATGATTGAAGATAGCGACCGCTACGAAGAAGAACACCTTAACGACCTTTGCGACAAGGAAGACGTTGACGAAATTATGAAGGACTTTGAAGAGAATAAAAATTCTTCAAAAAAATAATCTCGAAAAGACGAGAGAATAGTGATGTTATATAAAAATTTATCAAAATACTATCAAGACCTTATACTTGATAATCAATACGACGGGTGGACTGACTATATGCTATCCGTCGTTAAAAATAACTTAAATTACGGCGTTGGGTACGACGTTGGTTGCGGTACGGGTATTTTTACGCGCAAACTAAAAAGGGCTGGTTACAACGTAGTTGGCGTTGATATATCACCTGAAATGCTTTCGGTTGCGGAAGAAATTTCGCTTAAAGAAAACCTAAAAATCGATTACAGGTTAGCAGATATGCGCGCGTTAAAGTCGTTTGAGAAACTCGACTTTATAACTGCCGTTAACGACGGGGTTAACTATTTAGCCCAAAAAGACCTTTCAAGAACCTTTTTAGCCTTTTCAAAGTGCTTAAAAAAGGGTGGAATACTTTTGTTTGATTTGTCTACCGAATATAAACTTTCAAAAATCTTAAACGGAAATATGTTCGGCTCTGACGACGAAGAACTTTCGTATATTTGGCTTAGCGAGTATGACGAAAAGTCAAGTTCATTAAGCATTAACCTTTCTTTTTTTGAAAAGGCAGGAAATTTTTATAAAAGGCGTGACGAACAGCAAACTCAATACGCGCATAACGTTAAAGACGTTGAATTTGCACTTAAAAACGCTAAGTTTGAAGTCCTATTTGTAACGGACGCTTACGGCAAAGAAATTTTAGATAATACCGAGCGAGCAGTATTTTTAGCAAAAAAATTATAATATGGGAAAAGTATATAAAACTCTAATTTTTGACGGGATGATATCCCTTTCAGTTCTTGAAACTACGGATATAGTCAACGAGGCGATAAAATTTCATAAATTAACCCCTTTAACCGCGGCAACTCTTGGTAGAACGATGACTGCGTCTTTATTTATGGCGTCAAACCTTAAAAACGAAGGGGATAAACTTTCCGTTTCCGTTTGTGGCGACGGGGTTGGCGGTCACGTTATAGTAAGCGTTGACAGTGCTTTGCGAGTAAGGGGGTATATTGACAACCCTTCTTGTGAACTTCCACTTAACGACAAGGGTAAACTTGACGTTAAAGGTTGCGTAGGCAAGGGTAGAATTACCGTTTGTAGAAGTATGGGGCTTAAAGAACCTTACACCGGCTCTGCGGAGATTATAAGCGGTGAACTTGCGGAAGATTTTGCCTATTATTACACCGTATCAGAGCAAGAACCTACCGCTATGGCACTCGGCGTTTTAATGGGTGGTGACGGCAAGTGTATATCGGCAGGCGGTATCGTTATGCAAGCACTCCCCGGGTGTGACGACCAAACTGCTCAAAAGGCGCAAGATATTATTCTTAAATTTCAAGATATAAGCGCTCAAATACAAAAACTTTCGGTTAAGGGTTTAATAAACGAATATTTTAAGGGTTATTATTTTACTGAAAGAAACGCAGAGTATAAGTGCATATGTTCAAGTGATTATATAGACGGGCTTATGCTTTCACTTGGCAAAGACGAACTTTACGACATAATTAACGAGCAAGGAAAAGTTCAAATAGAGTGTCAATATTGCGATAAAAAATACGTTTACGACAAAGAGAAAATAGATAAACTTTTTGAAAAATAATATGGCAAAAATTTATACCGCACCGCGCGATGAAAAGGTGTTTTTAAGCATTATAGATAAAAAACTGAATAGTAACGACTACGTTGGCGCGTTGCTTGTAACCGATACCGTTTTAAGTTTGCCAAGTGTTGATAAACTTAACTTGTATTCGTTAAGGGCGAAAATTTACTATCTTATGAAACAATACGCGCGCTCTGCGGAAGAGTGGTTTAAGTATCTTGAAGTTGCAACTAACGAAAAACTGTACGGTAGGGCGTATAACGGCTTAGGCGCGTGCTTTTACAAAATGCACGATAAAAACGTTGCAGGCTACTATTTTAACCGCCAAATCGTAAACAATAAAAAAGCCTTTTACGATTATTCGAGCGTTACAGCCGAGTTTTTTGAAGATATGCTTTCCGCCGACAAAAATTACTATCTTGCCTACCCCTACGATAAAGCGGATTTTACTAATTTATTATTAAAAGCGGAAGATTTACTTCGCTTGGGCGAATATGAAAAGTGTATTGAAATTTTATCGGTAGT
>JAZLBK010000002.1:0-22443 GCA_045613665.1 Christensenellaceae bacterium
CTTAAAATGGCGGCTATCGGCTTAGTTGAAGAGTTGACCGTTGAGGCGGCAAGGCGAGTGTGTTTGGGCGCGGGCGCTAAGGTAGAACTTGCCTTTTCGCACCATTTAACTAACGCAGACGTAGATAAAATAATAGAGAAAAAAATTGATATTATTCTTTTATCGGGCGGAACTGACGGTGGTAATAGCGAGTGCGTTTTATTTAACCAAAAAATGCTTTGCGAAAGGGGAATAAAAATTCCCATCATCTTTGCCGGCAATAAAAACTGTTTAGACGAAGTTAAAAGTTTAGCAAAAAAATATGAGATGAACGAGTATTATTGCGAAAACGTTATGCCAAGACTAAACGTACTTAATATTGACGACGCGCGCAACACGATACGAAAAATTTTTCTTGATAATATTATCGTTGCAAAGGGCATTAAAAAAATTGAAAAGGTAATAGACAAAGTTTTACTACCTACGCCAGAAAGTGTATTGCGCGCATCTACCCTACTTGCAGACGGGTATCTTAAAGAGTTCGGCTTTGGCGAAATCGTTTTGGTTGACGTTGGCGGAGCAACTACCGATTTGTATTCGATATGCTCTGCGTCCGCTAAAAGAAGTGACGTTGTTATTAAAGGGCTTGAAGAGCCTTACGCTAAGCGAACGGTTGAAGGCGACTTAGGTATGCGCTATTCGGCTTTGGGAGTTTTATCTTCTCTAACGGAAGAAGAGATTAAACTTATCAATCTTGAACACGGTATAGACCTATCGAAAGAACTCCACCATTTAAGCGAGAACGTTGAAAATATACCGTTTAACGAGCATCAAGTAAAAATTGATAATATTATTGCAAGTATATGCGTTGATAAAGCAATGTCGCGCCACGTTGGAAAGATGGAAGAGGCTTATACGCCTATGGGTATGCTTTATAATCAGTACGGCAAAGATTTATCAAAAATAAACTTCGTTATAGGAACCGGTGGCGTATTAGTTCATAACGAAAACCCTGCAAAAATATTAAAAGCAGTTGAATTTAAGCCAAAAAACGGCTTAGAATTAAGACCGAGAACACCAAGGTATTTAATAGATAAAGATTATCTTTTAGCATCGATGGGCTTACTTGCGGAAATTGACCCGCTTTTAGCCCTTAAAATAATGAAAAAACACGTTGTTGCGGTATAACTAACCGCCAAAAAGAGGATTTATATGGTTAAGAATAAAAAACTCACTATGGAAGAATTTTTAGAACAAAGAAAGCAAGTTTTAGCGTCTTGGAAAACTGGTAAAGACTATCACTTAGATTTTGAAGAATCTATACCCTTTTTGAAGACTATTCCCGAAGAAAAAAACTTCGCAGTTAAACTTGAAAAGGCAAAAACCCAAAAAGCAAGAACGTTAGTTCAACCTCGCGCGGGCGTTCCTTTACTTAATAAACATATTGAACTTTTACACTATCTTGAAAACGCGGGCGCGGATTTTCTTCCAAGCACCATTGATAGTTATACCCGTCAAAATAGATACATCGAAGCGGATAACGGCATTAAAGAAAGTATGATGAACGATAGGGCTTTACTTAACGGTTTCCCCTGCGTAAACTACGGTGTTTCGGGTTGTAGGCAAGTTTACGACGCGGTTAACCTTCCCCTTCAAGCAAGACACGGCACGCCAGACGCAAGGCTTTTATCCGAAATTATTCACGCTGCCGGTTGGACTTCTAACGAAGGTGGCGCAATTTCGTACAACCTACCCTATGCAAAAAGCGTTTCGCTTGAAGATTCTATTAGTTACTGGCAATATTCGGACAGGCTCGTTGGCTACTACGAAGAAAACGGCGTTCACATTAACCGCGAACCTTTTGGACCTTTAACGGGAACGCTCGTTCCACCGTCAATTTCCAACACTATCGGCATTATCGAAGCGCTTTTAGCAGCAGAACAAGGCGTTAAAAGTATTACCGTAGGTTACGGCATGGGCGGTAATATTATTCAAGACGTTGCAGCAATTCGCTCACTTGAAGAACAAACACAAGAATACCTTGAAAAGTTTGGATATAAAGACGTTTTAGTTACCACCGTATTCCATCAATGGATGGGCGGTTTCCCGCATGATGAAACGGAAGCGTTAGGTCTTATCTCACTTTCTTCAACGGTAGGCGCGCTTTCAGGCGCAACCAAAATGATAACTAAAACCCCGCACGAATCGGTTGGTATCCCCACCAAAGAGGCAAACGCTCAGGGTATTAAAGCGTCAAAACTCGTAACCAGACTATTGTGCGACCAAAAATTCCCAAATTGCAAAGAACTTGAAGATGAAATTAGTCAAATTAAAAAAGAAGTTGCTTGCTTGATGGACGCGGTGCTTAAAGTTGGTGACGGCGACCTTGCACAAGGCGTTGTAAACGCTTTCAGCCAAGGCTTAATCGACGTTCCCTTCGCCCCAAGCAAATACAACGCAGGGCTTATTCTTCCCGTACGCGATAACGACGGTTTTATTAGAATTTTTGAGTTTGGCAACCTTGCCTTTACCGACGAAATTAAGAAATTCCACAAAGATAAAATCGAAGAGCGCGCTAAGGCTGAAAATAGACCCGCATCTTTCCAGTTTACTATCGACGATATCTACGCAGTTAGTTTAGGGCATATCGTAGGCCGTCAAAATTACGGCGAATTTTAATAAATAGGTGAAGTATGAAAATTATAGACGTTATTTTAACAAAATCTTATACCGGTTTTTACTTTGATGACCAAAAAGCAATTAAGCAAGGCGCTGGGCACGACGGGTTTATGTACGTTGGTAGCCCCGTAACCTACGGCTTTTCAAGTATTAGACAAGCGGGCGAGGCAATTTCTATCCAACTTGTTTTAGAAGACGGAACGGTTGGTTTAGGCGACTGCGCCGCCGTTCAGTATTCGGGTGCCGGCGGTAGAGACCCACTTTTTATTGCAGACGAATTTATTCCGTTTATTGAAAAAAATATCAAGCCTTTATTGATAGGCGAAAACGTTGAAAAGTTCCGTCCTCTTGCCGAAAAATACGACCAGTTGACAGTTGACGGCAAGCGTTTGCACACGGCAATTCGTTACGGCGTTACCCAAGCCCTTTTAAGCGCAACCGCAACCGCTAACCGCATTACTATGGCGGAAGTTATAAGAAAAGAATACGACGTTGAAGGCGACGTTTACGAAAATATTCCCGTATTTACTCAATCGGGCGACGACAGACACGACAACGCTGACAAAATGATAATTAAAGAGGCTGACGTGTTACCTCACGCTCTTATTAACCACGTTGAAACTAAACTTGGTAACAACGGCGAAATTTTGCTCGAATATATCGCTTGGCTACGCGACAGAATATTAAAACATAGAGTTAACGCTGACTACTCGCCCGTATTACATATCGACGTTTACGGCACGATAGGTATTGCGTTTAACTACGATATTCAAAAGATGTTTAATTATCTTCTTAAATGTGAAGAAACTGCTAAACCCTTCCGTATCCGCATTGAAGGGCCTATTGATACGGGTGACAGAGAAGGAACTATGCAAATTGAAAAAACTCTTACTGAAATGCTTGATAGCGTAAACAGTAAACTTGAAATAGTTGCAGACGAATGGTGTAACACCTTAGAAGATATTAAACTTTTTGCAGACAATAAAGCGGGGCACGTTCTTCAAATTAAAACGCCTGACCTCGGCGGTGTTAACAACGTTGCCGAAGCAATTTTATACTGCAATAGTAAAGGCGTAGGAAGTTACTGTGGCGGAACTTGTAACGAAACCGACCAGTCGGCTAAAACCACCACTAATATTGCCATTGCTTGCCGTGCGATACAATGCTTAGCAAAACCCGGTATGGGCGTTGACGAAGGCTATATGATTGTTAAAAACGAAATGAACAGAGTAATTGCGCTTGCAAACAGACGTAAAAAATAATATAAAAGTTGCCTTATGTAAAACATAAGGCAATAAAACGTTATAAAAAACTTTTTTTGGAGAGAATTATGAAGATAGGAGTAGCAGGCTCACTTGAATCGAACGACGCGATAATTACGGTAAAAGAAAGCGATAGCCTTAAAATTACCGTTAAAAGTATAGTTTACGATTTTTTTCACTTACAAATTGAAGAAGTTATAAAATCTACGCTTAAAGATAAAAATCTTGAAAACGTTGAAGTAATTTGCGAAGATAAAGGCGCGCTTGACTACACGATTAAAGCAAGGCTTTTAACCGCAATTTCAAGAATGGAGAAATAATATGAGAAGAAGTTTACTTTTTATGCCGGGCAACAACCCCGCAATGCTTCAAAATTCAGACGTTTTTGATAGTGACGCAGTTATCTACGATTTAGAAGACGCGGTTAACGTAACCGAAAAAGATTCGGCAAGAATTTTAGTTAGCGAGTTCTTAAAGTCAAAACAAAACTTTAATATAGAAGTGGTTATTAGAATAAACGGGTTTGACACCGAATTTTATATGGACGACCTTTTAGCCGTAGTTTCAAATAATATCGACACGATAATGCTACCGAAAGCGTCGGTTAAAGACCTAATTTTGTTAGACGAGATTTTGTCTAAACTTGAATTAGAGCGCAATCTTAATAAGAAAATAAACGTTATACCTATTATTGAACTTGCATCGTCCGTTTTAGAAATTGAAGAAATAGTTAAACAAAACAGAGTTAACGGCGTTTTACTTGGCGCTGAGGATTTAACGAGTGATTTAGACGTTGAGCGCACCAAACAAGGCGACGAAATTTTGTATCCAAGAATGCGCTTAGCAATTGCTTGTTCGGCGTATAAAATAGATAGTATCGACACGCCTTTTACAGACACCGCCGACGAAAACGGTTTGGTTTTAGACTGTAAAAAAGCACTTTCCTTAGGCTTTACGTCAAAATCGGCAATACACCCCTCGCAAGTAAATTTTATAAACGAAATATTCGTTCCGTCACCTGAAAAAATTAGGTGGGCGCTTAGAGTTCAAAGCGCAACTGAAACGGCAAGTAAAAAGCGCTTAGGCGTATTCAGTTTAGACGGAAAAATGGTTGATAAGCCGATTATTCAACGTGCTAACAAAATTTTACAAAAAGCAAAACGCTACAATTTAATTTAAGGTATAGTATGAAAAACTCACTTAACCGCTACGTTCCAAACGGATTTTTACCCTTTGTTTCAAGTAGCGAATATAAAAATAATCCTAAAAAAGAAATAAAAGAAAAACAAACTTCTTCTCAGTTTGAAACCCTTTCAAGTTACGAAGAGTTGTTTGATAAACTCAATATTAAAGACGGTTATACCCTTTCCTTTCACCACCATTTAAGAAACGGCGATTACGTTTTTAATTCGGTAATTAAAGAAATTAAAAAAAGGAATTTGAAAAACCTAACGCTTGCGCCAAGTTCGATATTTCCAAACAACAAAGAACTTTGCGATTTGATAATAAACCAAAACGTAACGTCAATTTACACTAACTACGCAAACGGACCGGTTGCCGAAACAATTTCAAAAGGGGCTCTTAAAAACCTTTTCGTTATGCACACGCACGGCGGTAGACCCGCACTTATTAAAAGTGGCGATATTCATATTGACGTTGCTATTTTAGCAGTTCCCACCGTTGACAAAAACGGTAACGGCTCAGGCACGGTTGGTAAAAGCGCGTGCGGTAGTTTAGGCTACGCAGTAAGCGACTTAAAGTATGCCGACAAGGTGGTTTTGGTAACGGATAATATAGTTGATAATCTTTTTGAGTTTCAACTTGACGGGCGCTACGTAGACTACGTTTTGAAGGTTGACGAAATAGGCGACCCAAGTGGTATAGTTTCTGGAACTACTAAAATCACAAAAGACCCCGTTGGGCTTAAAATTGCTAAAATGACGGCTAAGGCGCTTGATAAAATAGGGCTTATAAAAGACGGTATGTCTATGCAAACGGGCGCGGGCGGAACGAGCCTTGCCGTTGCGCATTACGTTAAAAATATTATGAAAGAACGCGGTGTTAAAGGCAGTTTTGCATCGGGCGGAATAACCGGTTACTTTACTAATATGCTTGAAGAAGGGCTATTTGAAAACCTTTACGACGTTCAATGTTTCGACCTTGACGGCGTTATATCACTTTCAAAAAACAAAAATCACCACGCTATAAGCGCGTTTGAATACGCAAGTTGCTATGAAAAAAACGTGGTTGATAAACTTGATTTCGTTATTTTAGGCGCAACTGAAATTGATACTGACTTTAACGTCAACGTTACGACTGATTCCCACGGAACTATTATGGGCGGTTCGGGTGGCCACAGCGACACGGCGCACGGCGCTAAGGTTACGGTTGTTGTTACCAACCTTATAAAGTCGAGAATGCCTATTATAAAAGAAAGGGTTACCACTATTACAACCCCCGGTGAAGACGTTGATATTTTAGTTACCGAAAGGGGTATTGCGATTAACCCTAAAAGGCAAGATATTTTATCTAAACTTAACGGTAGCAATCTACCTATTATGGATATTAAAGAACTATTAAAAATAGCGCACGATATAACTGGCGTTCCTACTAAAAAGGAAGTTTCAAACACACCCGTTGGCGTAGTAGTTTATCGTGACGGAAGGGTAATAGATACCATTTATAAAATTTAGTATGCAAATTAAACAAGCGATTTTACAAAGTGAAAAGCAGGCGGTTATTGAGTTTTTAGACAAGTTCAACCTTAAATATAATAAGTTCGTAGACTACACCGCTTACGTTGAACAAGGCAATGAAATAATTGCCACCGTTTCACTTTCAAAAAACTTAATATGCGACCTTGCCGTTTCAAATAACTTTCAAGGCGAAAACTTAGCAACTTTATTGATTACGCACGCCGTTAGCAAACTTAGAGAAGATAAAATATACGGCTATAAGGTGTTTACTAAGCCCGAATACCTTGAAAAGTTTTTAGATTTAGGGTTTAGAGTTTTGGTTAAGGGCGATACCTTCGTTGCCTTAGAAGGCGGTGAAAGTAACGTTTATTCTACCCTTAAAGGTCTAAAAACTAAAATCACTATGGATTTTGGCGGATTTGACGGGGACTACGGCGCAATCGTAATGAACGCAAACCCCTTTACCTTAGGACATTTAGCCCTTTTAGAACACGCGCTTACCAAACACCAAAAGGCTATTATTTTCGTAGTTCAAGAAGACCTTTCAGAGTTTTCTTTCAAAGAGAGATTTGCACTTACCTACTTGGCAACTAATCAATACCGCGGTAGAGTTTGCATTTTGCCGTCTACCGACTACGTGGTAAGTAGTTCTACCTTCCCCGATTATTTTTTACGTTCTAAAAAGGACGTTTCAAAGGCGCACGCCGAATACGACGCTTTGCTTTTTGAAAACTATTTTATGAAAGAACTAAATATTTCAAAGCGTTATTTGGGCGCGGAAGACAAAGAGTATATGTGCGTTTACAACGATACGCTTAAAAAGATTTTAGGTAACAAACTTGAAGTTGTTGATAGATTTTGTGAAAACGGAGAAATCATTTCCGCAAGCACGGTAAGAGAATTAGTAAAAGCGGAAAAATTAGACAAGGCGTTAAAGTTTATTCCCAAATCTTGCGAGGCGGTATTTAAGATGATTATCGGTGGTAAAAAATGGTAACGGACGGTATTTTGGCTGACAGAGAAATTCGCAGTAACGAAATTAAAAATCTATCTAAACGTAGCGACGTTGCTTGTGTTAAAGCAAACGTTCCAGGCAGTATAAAAAACACACCTTGCTCTAAGGTTTTAGTTTCCTATTTTACGGCTTTACTAAAAAATCAAGGTTTAACGCTTGAAAAAACCCTTTCGGGTTTAGACGGCGATAGTTCAATTTTTTTAATTGAAAATGGAAAGTCGCTTAAAAATAAGTTTGTAAGGCTGGAAGAAAAACACCCCTTAGGTAGATTTATTGATATTGACGTTACCTTGAAAAATTCAAGCGCAAGTTTAAGTAGAAAAAAATTAAGAAAGTGCTACGTTTGTAATAAACCAGCCTTTTATTGCGGAAAAATTAAAGCGCATACCCTTTCCGAGTTATTAACGCATATGGAAAATAAAACGGAAGAGTATTTAACTTCTATTTTATCTAAAACTGTTGAAAAAAGTATGCTTAAAGAACTTAACCAAAATCATAAGTTCGGTTTAGTTTGCAAAAACACAAACGGTTCGCATACAGACCTTAATTACAAGGTTATGAAAAGGGCGATTAAGGCTATTAAAACACCACTTGCTCAATGCTTTTTTATAGGTCTTAACTCTAATAGTTGCGACAATATGCTTAAACTTCTCCGCCCCATAGGCTTATATTGTGAAGAAATTATGTACGGCGCAACTGATGGCGCAAACGCTTATAAAGGCTTTATTTTTATAGGTGGGGCAATTCTTGCAAGCGTTGGCTATCTTATTAACAAATCTCTCCCCTTATCTCGTCTTAACGACGTTGTTAAAAGCGTTTGCTACGGGATTGACGACGATAAGAACAACCAAACTTTCGGCTATAAAGCCTACCACGAAAAAGGTTTTGGCGGTATTAGAAAACTTTGCCTTAGCGACTTTCAGTTGGTTGTAAACTTTTCTAAAATAATTGACAAACAGCCCCTAATTAAAACTTTAACTGAAATAGTTGGCGTGATTGACGATAGCGTTTTATTAAAGCGCAGTTTAACTTTTCAAAGATATCTATATTATAAGAACTTGATATCTAACGTTGATACGACTAACAAAAAGCAACTCAAAAAAGTCAACCAGCAATGCTTAAAAAACAACGTAAGCATAGGCGGTTCGGCTGACGTGTTAATCTCTTCAATACTACTTAGTAAATTAGTAAAATTATTTAATCTTGGTGATTTATGATTAAAAAAGAACCCTTAAAAACTGACTTAATCGGTGATAAAACTCTTAAAACCGACGAGAAAATCAATTTCTTTGGCGAAGTTGACGAACTTTCGGCGTTTATTATGGAGTTTACCCACTACTCTCAAAATGAAGAACTTAACGCTGAACTTATAGATATTGTAAAAACTCTTTCTATAATTTTAGGCGAAGTTGCGGGAAGTGAAAATAAAATTACTACTTTTACGCTTCAAAAACTTTTATCCCTATCTAAATTTTATAAAGAAAAAGCAGGTGGTTTTAAGGAGTTCGTTTTACCGGGCAATACCTTAAAAGGCGCAAAAGCCCACGTTTTAAGAACTGTTACGAGAAGATGTGAAAGAGCGTATGCTAACGTTTATGAAAAGTACGGCGGTAGCGAGTTGATATTTGAATATCTTAATAAACTTTCAACGCTGTTTTTCTATATAGCCTGCGACTTCGATAACGAATAAAAATAAAACACCCTTAAAGCACTTAACTTTAAGGGTGTTTTATTTTATAAAAATTTAGTCTACGTTTACGCCTTTATTAAACAGTTTATTAGTTATAAGATACAAAGTAACTGTATATAAAGCGTAAATAAAAATTGCCGATACTATTAAAATTATAAAGGTTTCGCCTTTCATAACGGTAGCAAAAATTTCTTCGATATTACCGCTTATTAGTAAAACTAACGCAATAAGCATTAAAGATACAACGCCAGATATTACGTAGAAAATTCCAAACCATATAAAACTTTTTGCAATTTTGCCGTTATTGTAACTATGACCTTTAACGATAGACGCAAACCCCATTAAAAGCATAGAAAGTAGTTGAAAAAATACGGCAATTGCTATAAGTATTACAAAACCTTCGGGGCTAACGTTAAGACCTATTACGATTAAACTTAAACTTTGTTTAATTAGCGATATAAATTCGCTTGAATAAAACATTATAAATAAGGATAATAAAATTACTAAAACAGTTAAAAACACCACAATCAACGCGCTTAAAAATTTAGAAAGTAAAAGTTTGTTTTTAGAAGTTGGAAGAGTGTGTGTTAAATAACTTTCATCTCCGTAAAAAGACGCTCTAAACGACCTAACGAGCACGCCTAAAACGGTATTTACAAGCGAGTTTACTAAAAGCGCAATAGTCGTTCCTTGAAAAATTTGACCAAGTATAAAGAAAAATTGTATATCTTTCCAAATATTTACAAACCTTGTAAGTAGCGCAAACACCAAAGACGCTAAGTAAAAGTACGGTAAATTGAATATCATTTTTCTAACGTCGTATTTAATTAGTTTTTTAAGCATTATACCCTCCTTTTGAAAACGTCGTTAATTGATGCGTTTTCGCTTTCTCTAATTTCGTCGGCATTGCCCATTAAAACCACTTTGCCGTCGTCGATTATAATAACTTCGTCTAAAATCTTTTCAACGTCTGAAACAAGGTGCGTGGTTATAATTAAACTTGAATTTTCGTCGAAGTTTGACATAATAGTTTTCAAAATTTTATCGCGAGTGGACGGGTCAACCCCACCTAACGGCTCGTCTAAAACGTAAAGTTTGGCGTTTCTACTCATACACAAAATAAGCGAAAGTTTTTCAAGCATACCTTTGCTCATTTTTGAAAGTTTAACGTCTTTTGATAGTTCAAGTTCACTTAATAGTTTTTCCGCCTTTTCTCTATCAAAATCACTATAAAAGTCTTGAAAAAAGTCAAGAATTTGGCTAACTTTTTTACTTCTATCTAAGTAACTTCTTTCAGGAAGGTAAGATACAACCGCCTTTGTTTCAGGGGAAACGGGCTTACCCGTAATTAAAATTTCGCCTTTATCAATGGTTAAAAGGTCGTTAATCATTTTGATAATAGTAGTTTTACCCGAACCGTTTTTGCCAAGTAAACCAACTATTTTGCCTTCTAAAATATCAAAACTAACGTCTTTAATTATAGCCTTGTTATCAAAACTTTTATAAAGGTTTTTAATCTCTAATATCTTCATAAATTCTCCTTTTTATCAAGTAAACTTTTAGCGTCTTTTCTATCTATACCTATTTTTGACATACAATCAAAAAAGTCTTCAATAATTTTATTAACCTTTGATAACCTTGCGTTAATTATAATTTTTTCATCACTAGTAACGTATTTACCACTCGTTCGTTCAGTTATTATAAGCCCCGCGTTTTCAAGTTCAAAAAGCGCCTTTTGAACGGTGTTGGGGTTGGCGTCAAACATACTTGCAAATTCCCTAACTGACGGCAATTTCTCACCAAGTTTATATCTTCCTGAAATAATTTCAGTTCTAATAGCGTCCATAATTTGTAAATATATAGGCGTTTGATTATCAAAAGCGTACGGCATAAATTTCTCCAACTGTGTTACTTGACTAATACAATGATACGATATTAAAATTTATTTGTCAAGGGTTTTCTACTAAAATTTTTAGCAATAAAAAATAGGCTTGGTTGGTAACCAAGCCTAAAATTTATATTTATAATTAGTTTTCTATAAGGCTTTTTTCTAATTTGTGTTTTTCGCTAAGTTCTTGCGTCATTTTAGCCATAGTTTTTTTATCGAGATTATAAACGAAAGCAAGACCTACGAACATTAAAATTGCACTGAAAAGATATAAGCCTGAAACTAACCAGCACATATTATAAGAAGTTTGTAACGATTGACCTACCGTACCCAACTTAGAATCGTAACCGATTAAGCCCATAATAAGCAATACGATAGACGGGCCTACGCCTTGTGCAAGTTTTCTAAAAAACGAGTGAAGCGAATAAACGAGACCTTCTTCTCTTTTGCCGGTTTTCCACTCGTTGTAGTCAATCGCGTCTGCCATAAGTGCCCACGATACGCAAGTGTAAATACCCATACCTATACCAAATACTGCAAGCGCAAACATATAAACAACTAATGCGATATCGGTATTAGGAATAAGCGGGAATATAAACATCAATACACCACCCGCTACTGATACGAGTGCACCGACTGACGACGCTTCCTTCTTACCGTATTTTTCAACTATCTTTTTAAGGAAAGGCATAAATATAAACATCGGCAAGAAACCTATTACCGATACAACGCCTGAAAGGTCTGCCTGACCAAAATAGGTTGCAAACATAATAGTAGTTGCCGTCGTAGCCGAGTTCATACCCAAAAACATTGCCATAGCGGCAAGAGTTGCACCAACCGCGGGGCGATTTTTTATAAACGCTCCAAAAGAACGTAAAATATTAATCTTTTCACCATCTTCAATTTTAACTTTCTTTTCGTCAACGCGAAGAGTTATTTTCTTTATCATAAAAATAAAGCAAGCGAAACCGATTATACCCATTATAAGCGCAACCCAAAAAACTCTTTCGCCAAGAAGGTCTTGAACGGTTTTGTTAGTAAGGGGGTTAAGCATAACGTCACCGACTTCGTAAGGAAGTTTGGTATCAGGGTTAACGTGGTACGCTCCTTCAAGCCCAGGAATTATTCCTGTTCCGTCGTATTTATGGTCTCTCCAAATAAGCATAGGAAGTAACATCATAGGTAGCATATTGCCTATCATCGAACCAATTGAACGCCAAGTAGACAACGACGCTCTTTCCGCTACGTCTTCGGTAACGAGTGAAAGCATTGAACCGTAAGGAACGTTTGCAATGGTATAAAAAGCGTCCCAAATAACGTAACCCGCTATGAACAATATACATTTAATTACAACGTCAGCGTTTGGTACGGGAATAAAGCAAAGCGCCCCTGCTACTAATAAACCTATTGCGCCAAACAATATATACGTTTTGAACTTACCCATTTTATAGGTTCTTTTATCCGAGTCGATTAAAGTGCCTATAATAGGGTCGTTAATAGCGTCCCATATTTGAACGATTACAAGCAAAATGGATAGCAAGCCCGTTTCAAGCATCATATACACTAACCAGAAAGTTTGCAACGTGCCTTTGAGTGAAAAACTCATATTGCAACCAAGGTCGCCCGCAGCGTAAGCAAGTTTATCGCGCATGCCGAATTTACGTTTACCGTTTGCATCAAGTAAAACTTCTTTTGCCATAAAATTCTCCTCTTATTTATCTTGGGCATAATTAAAGGAACTAAACGTAAAATTCAGTTCCCTATGTAAGCCCGCGTATTTACCCTTTAATTTTATCATAGGTAAACCCTTTCGTCAATATCAATTTTTATAATTTGTTAAAAAAATAACCGCTCGTAGCGGTTATTTATATGCAGTAATTTTCTATTGTAAATTTAATGGCGTTATCGTCGTTAGAAGGAACTACCGCCTTAGCAATTTTTTTAATTTCGGGTATAGCGTTTTCTACCGCAACGCCAAATCCCGCCCTTTTAATCATAGAATAATCGTTACCTGCGTCACCTATCGCTAAAACGCTTTCCGCCGTTAAGCCAAAAAGGTTTGCAACCTTTTCACACGCCTCGCCTTTGTCTATGCCTTTAAGGTTGATATCTATCATTTTATCGGTGCTTCTTACCACTTCACACTCAGTAAGAAGTTCTTTTATAGGTAAAAAATGCTCGTCTAACTTCTCTTTCTCGTCAAACACCAAAAGTTTATAGGTGGGGCTTTGAGTTTTATCTATATAACTTATAATGTCGCTAACGTGTATACCTTTAACACCAGTTACCCTTTCGTAATGGTCGGTATTTTTAGTGCGATAGGGATATAAAAACTGCATTTCGGGATAAAACTGAGCGTATAAGTCGTTTTTATAAGTGTATTCGAACAATTTTTTTGAAACGCTTGGCGAAATTGTATAGGTAAACAAGGTTTTATTAGTTCTTAAATCAGTTAAAACTGCGCCGTTAAAACTTGCAACGTAGCCCTTAAAACCTTGGCGCAATAGCGGTGCGGAAATACCGTCAGTTGCGCGACCGGAACACACCACGAATATACCGCCACGATTTATAAAAGAATTTATTGCAATTAAGTTTTCAGTGCTTATTTTATTGTTAGACCCGGCAAGCGTACCGTCGTAGTCGCATAAAATTATCTTGTATTTTCTCATTTGAAAAATTCTCTGTTAAAAGGAATAAGGTCGCCCGCTTTGTGCTTTTTAGAATACACGCAAACTTCAACGCTGACCTTTCTCTCGGTGTAAAAAGTGTGCGCGTCACGTATGCCGAAATCAAGCATTTTTACTATCTTTTTGTGTTGCGCCTTGTTTTTAGTGATAATAACGGTTGACGCGGTGCACGTGCTTTCGTCAAAATACTCGCCGGGGGTTTTAACTAAAACGTCAATCTTATATCCGTAAAGACGGGAAAGTTGATTTTCGTAAACTTCGCTGTAATGAGTTCTAATACCAGTAAATATAAGTTGTTCGGTTTTTGAAAAAACTTCTTTTACCACCTTTTTAGTTAGCGAAATTTTATCTTTAAGTTCTTCGCGATTTTGGTTAAGAAGAGTTATTTCGTCGTTCTTACCACGCAAAGAAACGCCGTTTTTTCGCGCAATTTTAAGGCTATGAGCGTTCTCGTCTAAATCTTGTTGTAGCGACGATAATAGATAGGTTAAATCTTTATATTCTTTTATGCTTTGTTCAATAACTTCGAAATTACCGTTCACGACTTTTTTCCACCCTTTTTATAATCGTTAGGGTCGCCGAGTGACGCGCGCAAATTAGCCTTTACCGAATCAATATACGCACGCCTAAGTTTGGCTTGCTCAACCTTTTCTTCTTCGGTAAGCCCTTCTTCACGAGATTTTTTTGCTAAAAAATTTATTCTATCAATATCTATCATAATACACCTTGGCACTGTAAACTAAGTTATATAAAAATTATACAACCATTTATTAACTTTTGCAAGCAATTATATGCTTAAAATATTTGACAAAACTTTTTTATTGCGTTATAATTTAAGCCGATATTTGCCGCTGTGGCGGAACAGGCAGACGCAAGGGACTTAAAATCCCTCGGTGTAACAACCGTATCGGTTCAAATCCGATCAGCGGCACCAAAAAAGCAATCCTATTTTTATAGGGTTGCTTTTTTGCTTGTGCTAACGTTGGATTTGAAAATTAAATTATAGGGCTCCTAAAAATATTTTTAGCATAAAAAGATTTTTGGGAAAAAGGAGCAACCGCTGTTTAAGTATTACCGTTACCGCGTAACGGTTTACAAAACTGCGAGTTGCGACGTTATCAGCGGCACCAAAAAAGCAACTCGTATTTACGGGTTGCTTTTTTGCTTATTATTTATTTATGGAAAAAGTGGTGTTTTTGGCGTTGGCTTACCTTTGCCCCAAAGTCAATTTCGCCGGCTTTTGCAAGGGCGTTTTTAGTAAGCAGGGGACCAACAAGTTCATAAATTAAAACTGAGAACAAGGTAAGGTTTGCAACAATTAAACCTATTCCGCCTGAAAGCGCGCCTGCTTTAATAGCCATACCAAGTGCTACGCCCGCTTGTGGGAATAACGTTATACCTAAATACTTTCTAATGTTGGGTTCGCTTTTTACAAGCGTTGCGCTAATTTCTGCACCGAAATATTTGCCGATACAACGGAAAACTATATACGCTACGCCTATTAAAACGATAAACACGTCGGTCACAACAGTTAAGTCAAGTTCCGCGCCACTTAAAACGAAAAACAATATAAATATAGGCGCGGTCCATCTATCAAGCCTATCCATAAGTTGCTCTGAAAAATCACACAAATTGCAGAAGATAGTTCCAAGCATCATACACGAAAGTAAAGGCGAGAAAGCAACGTGTAAACCGCCCACGCTAAACGTATAGTTAGATATAGCAACGGTAACTAAAACGAACGCTACCGACATTGCAAGCCTTTTCGAGCGAGAGTGGAAAAACCTTTCGCAAAAGGTAAACAAATAACCCATACCCGCGCCTAACGCAACGGATAAAATTACTTCAAGTAACGGCTCAACGATAATTGCAAGAATACTTATTTGACCTGCAATTAAAGCCTTTGCAACGCCGAAAGAAACGGAAAATAAAACTAAACCAACGGCGTCGTCAAGCGCAACTACCGGAAGTAAAACGTCAGTTACCGGGCCTTTTGCCTTGTATTGCCTTACTACCATCAAGGTTGCCGCCGGAGCAGTTGCCGACGCTACCGCACCCATAATGATTGCGGCTGGTAGTGGGAATTTATCTGGAATTATAAGGTGAAGAGCAATAAGCGCAACGTCAACCACAACGGTTGTAAACACCGCTTGAAAAATTCCTATTACCGTTGCTTGCTTGCCTATTGTTTTAAGTTGCGAAAGCCTAAATTCGTTACCGATAGCAAAAGCGATAAAGCCAAGTGCCACGTCTGATATAATTGAAAAACTTTTAACGTTTTCAATACTTGTAAAACCAAGCCCCGAAACACCGAGCGCACCTAAGCAGAAAGGACCTATCAATATACCTGCAACGAGATACGCCGTTACCGCTGGTAATTGAACGAGTTTTGCAAGCCTTGAAAGCATAAGCCCTGCAAATATTGCTATTGATAATGAAAGTAAAATTGACTGCATAACGTCACCTTAATATATTATACTTTTGTAACCCAACTAAGTTTAATACTTTCAAAAATATTTGTAAAGTAATTACGGCGATATTATCAATAATTTTTATAAAAAATTAAAAGGCGGATAAACCGCCTTTTTTATTTAACGAAATTTAACAATTTTTCAAAATCAAGTTCGTTGTAATTTTTAATAAAATCAATTAGTTCTTTTGCAATTTTCTTAGCGCCACCCACTTCGTCACTTTCAATATTAAGCGGAAGTAACGGGTCGTGAAGAGAAAGCCTTAATAAGAACCAACCGTTTCCGTGCGCTTTGTCGAGCGAAACTCTTACGCCTTCGCGATTGTCGGGCGCTAAAACCCAACCCTCTTTACTATCGGCGTATTTAAGCAAATCGTCAATAACCTTTTGACCGTACGCCTTAAAGTCTTCCACCTTGATATTCATACGGAACTCAACGCTTTCCTTTGGCTCTTCAAGGCTTTCTATCATAGACGCAAGCGTATACCCTTGCTTTTTGCCCTTTGCGAGTTCTATTAAAAGTTTGGTTACTATATACGCGCCGTCGTCTAAGAAATAGTTTTCCTTAAACGCACCGTGACCGCTTGTTTCAATAGCAAGTTGAGTGTCTTGCCCCTCGTTATTTAGCCTTATAGCCTCGTTTATAACGTTTCTGTAACCGCGTTTGAAACGGTGATGGATACCGCCCTTTTCTTCAATAAACTTTTTAAGCCCCGTTGAAGTTATAGAGTCGGTTACGATGGTCGTTCCTTTATAATCTCTTAAAAGTATTGCCGAAAGCATAGCGATAATTCTGTTGCGGTTGAGTTCGCTACCGTCAGCAAGAACTGCGCCTGCCCTATCAACGTCAGTATCGAAAATTATACCTAAGTCGGCAGAAGTTTCCTTTACCGCGTCGGTAATACTCTTCATAGCGTCTTTATCTTCGGGGTTGGGGATATGGTTAGGGAAACTACCGTCAGGCTCTAAAAATCTACTGCCGTTAGTGTCCGCGCCAAGTGGCTGTAAAACTTTTGAAACGTAAAAACCGCCTGCGCCGTTGCCCGCGTCCACAACGATTTTGAAACCTTTAAGTGGCATTTCGTCGCCCGTTTCTTTAATAATTTTATCGCGAAGAATTTTAGAGTACGCGTCCATAAATTCTCCTGATACTAAACTGCCTTTTGCAAGTGGGGTGCTTTCTCCGCTTTCAGCGTAAGACAAAATCTCTTTGATGTCTTGCTTTTCAAGACCGCCCTCTGCGGTAAAGAACTTAAAGCCGTTTCTGTTAAACGGAAGGTGGCTTGCGGTTATCATAACCGAACCGTCAAACTTATAACCTTCGGTTACGGTAGACATAAACATCGCAGGGGTTGACGCCATCTTAAAATCAGTAACGTTAAGACCGCTTTCAACCATACTTTGAGAAATCCAGTTAGAAAGATTTTCGCCCGATAATCTACTATCTCTACCAACGGCTACTTTAAGACAAGTTTTGCCCGTTTTTTTATAAAGCCAAACGGCAAAACCCCTACCTATATCACGGCAAACCTTTTCGGTTAGATTTACGCTTTGACCTTCAACGCCTTCAAGCGCAACGCCACGAATATCACTGCCGTTTTGAAGTTTTTTATAATCCATAATCTTCTCCTTGATTATTTAACGTTTTATACCTACATTATATCACACAAAATTCGTTAAATCAACGCTAAAAGGGGTTGTATCTTCTAATATTAGGATAAAATATTAAAAAGGAACTCAATTCATTGACAAAATATCTTTATAAAGATATAATTATTACGCTATGTTAGAACTTAAAAACATTACCTTTACCGCTGAAAATGAAGACGGTAAAAAAGAAATAATTAAAAACGTTTCTCTTAAAATTAGTGAGAAATTCGTTGCATTTACCGGCCCTAACGGTGGCGGTAAGTCTACCCTTGCCAAAATTATTATGGGTATTATTAAGCCCACAAGTGGTCAAATTTTATTAGACGGTGAAGATATAACCAACCTTTCTATAACCGAGCGCGCTCACAAGGGCTTGGCGTTTGCCTTTCAACAACCCGTGCGCTTTAAGGGAATTACGGTATCGGATATTATAAACTTAGCAAGTGGTAAAAAACTAACGGTTACCGAAGTTTGCACCTATCTTTCGGAAGTTGGGCTTTGCGCGAGAGAGTACGTTAACCGCGAAATTAACGCAAGTTTATCAGGTGGCGAACTTAAACGTATTGAGATTGCCGCAACTATGGCGCGTGGTGCAAAATTTACCTTGTTTGACGAGCCCGAAGCAGGTATCGACCTTTGGAGTTTTAACAGTTTAATTAAGGTTTTCGAGCGTTTATCTAATAAAACTAACGGAACTTTGCTTATAATTTCTCACCAAGAAAGAATATTAAATATTGCTGACAGAATTATCGTAATTGCTGACGGTAAGATTAAAACCGACGGCGAAAAAGCAAGCGTTTTACCGCAAATTCTTGCAAATTCTGCCTGTCAAGCGCTAACTGAAAAGGATGGAAAAAGTAATGGTATTTGATGAAATTCAAAAAAATCTTCTCAAAGAAGTTGCTGGGCTTGAAGAAATTCCTAACGGCGCGTATAATATCCGTTCAAACGGCGGGCTTATGGGTAGAAGTACGACTGAAAGTATAGAAATAGTCAACAAGGCGGACAAGCCCGGGATTGATATTTACGTTAAAAAAACGGATAAAAAACAACGCGTAGATTTGCCCGTTATTATAACCGAATCGGGGCTTAAAGACCTTGTGTATAACGATTTTTATATCGAAGACGGGGCTGACGTTTTAATCGTAGCAGGTTGCGGTATTCATACCGTAGAGGATGGGGACTCGTCGCACGACGGCGTTCACACTTTCCACGTTGGTAAAAATGCAAAAGTTACCTATTATGAAAAACATTACGGCGGTGGTGACGGAAACGGTAAACGCACCCTTAACCCCACTACTGAAATTTTTATTGACCAAGGCGGTTTGCTTACGATGGACACCGCGCAAATTAAAGGCGTAGATAGTTCTATAAGAAAAACCACCGCAATTTTAGAAGAAAAAGCAACGCTTATTATTAAAGAAAAGATTATGACGCACGGCAATCAATACGCCGAAACTGATTTTAACGTTCAGTTAAACGGTGAAGACTGTTCCGTTCACGTGGTATCAAGGTCGGTTGCAAAGGATAATTCCGTTCAAAAATTCTACTCGGTGCTTGACGGTAATAATAAATGCTCTGGTAGAACCGAGTGTGACGCTATCGTTATGGATAAGGCAAAAGTAATGGCACTTCCTGGGCTTAACGCGAATAATATTGATGCGTCGCTCGTGCACGAAGCGGCTATCGGCAAGATTGCAGGAGAACAACTTATAAAACTTATGACGCTTGGTCTTTCCGAAAAAGAAGCCGAAGAACAAATAGTAAACGGATTTTTGAAATAAAAATTATTTTAACAATAAAAAGATTGATTTTTTTATTGCGTTATTATATAATAACTTGGCGTGTATAACTGCACGCTAAATTTGGAGAGATGTCAGAGTGGCCGAATGAGCACGATTGGAAATCGTGTATACGCCATAAGCGTATCGGGGGTTCAAATCCCCCTCTCTCCGCCACGCCAAAGCACCCCAACTAGGGGTGCTTTTATATTGCGCAAAACAGTCTTTTCTCTATGGGATACAAGTTGAAAGTAAACATTTTTTTAAAAATTTTCATAAAATAATTATTAAGTAAAATTTTGTTTTAATAAGGAGTATTTTATGAATCCATTTATCGAAAAACCTTTATCTATTTTAAGTAGTTTTCAAAATTGGAAACAACTTTATCCAAAAGCATATAACAAACATGAAGTAAACCCGTATACCAAAACCCGAATTATTCTTATGAACGGAACGGAATTTGAGGCCAACTGGTTTTCGCACCAACTTGCAAGACATACCAGCAACAACGATTTAAGAAGGGAAATTAGCGTTACACGCTCGGTAGAAAAACAACAACAACTTAAAATTTCACTATTAAAACCCGCAAATGAAAGCGCACTTGAACACACTATCTCTTACGAACAATTAGCAGTTGATTTAACCGCGGAACTCGCTAAAAGAGAGTGTGATTGTTACGTTAAAAAGGCATTAGATTTTGCTCTTCTTGAAGATTTTGACCATCTATATCGCTACGCTAATCTACTACATATGGAACAAGGTATTCTCGCCGAAAACTTAGTTGGCAGATACACCGAAATTATGCCTGGTAGACCAACTATTTCTCATCATCGATTCAGTAAAGATAACGTTAAACGCAATATAAATTCTAAAACCGCTGATAAGCAAACTATTTTATCTACAATGATAATAACTGCCGCTGAACAGCAAACAATGAATTATTATATGAATATAACAAACCTTGCAAACAACGAATTATCAAGAAAATTGTACCAAGAAATAGCACTTGTTGAAGAAGAACACGTAACTCAATATGAATCGCTAATGGATTCTAATGCAAGTTGGTTAGAAATGCTACTTTGGCACGAATACTGCGAATGTTATTTATATTGGTCTTGCTACGTCACGGAAACCGACCCGTATATTAAGCAACTTTGGGAAACAAACCTTGACATTGAAATTGGCCATTTACATAAAGCATGCGAACTTCTTAAAAAATACGAAAATAAAGACTGGCAAGAAGTTATACCTGACGGAAACTTCCCTAACCCTATTTGTCTACACGAAAACGTAGACTACGTAAGGGATATTTTAGAAAGCACCGTTCAATTTACTGGCAATTTAGAAGATTACGTTAACGTTAATCAACTTCCTTCAGATGCAAACTTTTTTGAGTTCCAAAAGATTATAAACCCAACGATAGAAATTGTTCCGTCTCATATAGTTATCGATACCCACATTAGTAATTATGGTAAGGACTATCGTTTTGAAGTAGCGCCCAACCCAATAAAAGAATTGCGTTTAAGAACGGTTGACAACACTTCCGTAGGTAGAAAAAAAGACGAAGCAACAAGTACAGACTTTTTTTGCAATACCTGTAAAAATAAGTGATTTACGGAAGATATTAAAACTCTAATATTAGTTCAATGAGAGACTCACACTCCGCCAGAAATAGGGCACGAAATTTTTAACGCTTGCTTTTTATTTTGTAAATGATAGGTTGTTTAGGGATTTGAACGGGTGGATATCGTCAACTTAAACGAAATAATTATCACCCTTAGTTGCCGATAAACAGTGGGCGTTCACTGTTTGTCGGGTATTGGCGCATAGGCACCGAATCCTATTTTCTTTGAAAATAAAAAGAACAGTTACATAACTGTTCTTTTTTAAATTTTACTTTATCTGTTAATTACTTTTTTTGTGTTGATGCTTTAAATTTTTCAATTAATTTTAATATCCCTTCTTCTATTCTATTTATGAATAATTTTTTAGACAACTTATACACACCATAAATCGAAATTCCAACAAGCAACAACACAATAAATACTGCCAAAATAATTAAAATCAAGAAAGGGCTTTGTCCCCATTTTGAAATATTAACAGTGTTCCATAAAATCTCACGGACTAAACAATGCTCTTGAATTAAATATACTCCAAAAACAGAGGCGACTATAATATTAAATACTTTATTTTCCCCATTTCTTTGCAAACTCTTACTGGTCGCAAAAACGTTAAATGAAGATATAGTAAATACTAATGGGATTAAAGAGTTGTCGGATGTAAAATTTACTTTGTCTAATACTATGTTAATAATCTTGTAAGATTCTTTCAAATTTAAGAAGTTGTTATTTAACAAGATTATTACAAACAAGCATAATCCACTTACGATAAAAGTAAAACTCCCAAAAAACTTCCTGCTTAATCCATGTACTTTTATATATCCCGAGATAATATATAAAAATATAAACCAAATTATCCCATGAGATTCATTGCCTAAATATATATCTGCCCTAAAAAAAGGATTCAATTGTAAAAACGCGCAAACAAAAAATATTGAAATTATTATAACCGAATATCCTTTTTTATCAAGCGAGTATATGATTTTATTAAGTATTGGAACAAAGAATAAAAGCAATAAATAATTTA
>JAZLBK010000003.1:0-5217 GCA_045613665.1 Christensenellaceae bacterium
CTCACCCAAAAAACTTCGCGAGCCTTGTCTTTTGCGTTTTTTTGGCATAAAAATAAGATTTATACAATAAAAAACCCGCTATTAAGCGGGTTTTAATTTTATACAAACGCGTCAGTTCCTCTTTCGTTAAGGGTTTCGCTAAGTTTGTCAATTTCAATTTGAAGTTTAGTGTTTCGCATTTCAAGGTTTTCAATGGCTTTGCTGTTTTTCTTAAATCTATATACGTTTACGAAGATGCCGATAATAGTCCAGCAAAGTAATACGCCCCAAACAACGTTAAATATTTTTTGTTTTTTGAACTCTTTAATATCTTTGTTATTTTCTTTGACTTCTTTTATAAAATCAATTCTTCTACACTCGGGGCAAACGCCACTGTGATTACTGTACGCAGAACACTTTGCGCACATTGCCTTTCCGCAACGCTTACAAGTAGCAATTGCTTCCGCTTCATTATGAATAAAACATCTCATAAAAATTTCTCCTTTTGGTTATAATATTGTATTATATTCTAATTATAATTAGAAGTCAAGCAATTTGTTCTAATTTTTATTAGTATAAAGATATGGATAGGTTTAACGTTAAGCAATTAGGTGAAAGAATTAAGAGTTTAAGAGTAGAGCGCGGTATAGGTCAAAACAAACTTGCCGAAGATTTGTGTTTATCAAACGCGTCAATTAGTTACTGGGAAACAGGTAAACAAATTCCGTCTGCCGAAGTAATATACAAACTATCGAAATATTTTAACGTATCAGCAGATTATTTGCTTGGTCTTAAAGAGTGGTAATTTCCGCGCGGTTTTTCGCGCGGTTTTTTTTTGCAAAAAAGTGAAAAATTTGTAAAAAAATCAAAAACAAATACATATAATTGACAAATTGTTTTATAAAATATAAAATAAATAGGTAAGGTAAAATATATGAGCATATTAAGATTATTCAAAAGTTTAAGAGAATATAAAAAAGAGGCTATTTTAACCCCCGTTTTAATGGTGGTTGAAGTTGCTATGGAAGTTATGCTACCGCTAATTATTTCTTGGTTTGGTGGTTGCATACAAAACGCCGACGTAAACGGTATGATAAAATACGGTTTACTTATGATACTTGTTGCAATAATATCGCTTTTAGCAGGTATGTTTGCGGGTAAATTGTGTGCAAAAGCGTCAACCGGCTTTGCAAAAAACTTACGTAGCGATATGTTTAGTAACGTTCAAAAGTTTTCCTTTTCTAATATTGATAAATTCTCGTCGTCATCACTCGTAACAAGGCTTACTACCGACGTTACTAACGTTCAAATGAGTTTTATGATGCTTATTCGTACGGCGATAAGAAGTCCGCTTATGTTCATATTCTCAATAGTAATGAGTTTTGCTATAAACCCAACTCTCCCAACTATCTTTTTCGTATCGGCACCTATTTTAGCGTTTGGTATTATTGTAATTACGAAAAAGGCAATGCCTATATTCAAAAGAGTGTTTAAGCGTTACGACGACTTAAACGAATCTATCCAAGAAAACGTTAAAGGTATGCGCGTTGTTAAAGCGTACGTTAGAGAAGATTTTGAAACGCAAAAATTTACCGGCGTGTCGAACGAACTTTGTAAAGACTTTACGAAAGCCGAAAGAATACTTGCTATAAACGGTCCGCTTATGAACTTCTGTTTACAAGGCGCGCTTATAGCAATTGCCCTTCTTGGCTCAAATCTTATACTTAAAGGCACGGCGGGGCTATCGGTATTTAGCCTTCAAAGTATGCTCACTTATTCACTTCAAATACTTATGTCACTTCAAATGCTTTCAATGATATTCGTTATGCTCACGTTGTCAGCGGAATCGGCAAGGCGTATTGAAGAAGTTATTGCTGAAAACAGCGATTTGACCAACCCTGAAAACCCAGTGTTTGAGGTTAAAGACGGGGCAATTAGTTTTGAAAACGTATCGTTTAGATATTCTAAAACCGCTGAAAGAAACGTTTTAGACGGTATAAATTTACAAATAAAATCGGGCGAAACCGTTGGAGTTATAGGTGGAACTGGTTCTTCAAAATCTACGTTAATATCGCTTATTTCACGCCTTTATGACGTTGTGGACGGCAGTGTAAAAGTAGGTGGCGTTGACGTTAGAGATTACGATATGGTAACCCTGCGTGACCAAGTTGCGGTAGTTCTTCAAAAGAACGTTTTATTCTCCGGCACTATTAAAGAAAATTTAAGGTGGGGTAACCCAAACGCTACTGACGAAGAAATGATTAACGCCTGCAAAATAGCGCAAGCGCACGATTTTATAACGTCTTTTAACGACGGTTACGACACCTTTATCGAGCAAGGTGGCTCAAACGTACCGGGTGGGCAAAAGCAACGCCTTTGCATAGCGCGCGCTCTTCTTAAAAACCCCAAGATTTTAATTCTTGACGACTCTACGTCGGCAGTAGATATGAAGACGGACGCATTACTTCGAAAGGCGTTTAGAGAAGAACTTCCCAACACTACTAAAATTATAATTGCGCAGAGAATAGCGTCAGTAATGGATGCTGATAAAATAGTTATTCTTGACGGTGGCAAAATCAACGCCGTTGGTACGCACCAAGAACTTTTAGGTAAAAACGAAATTTATACCGACGTTTACACTTCGCAAAATAAACAAACGGGGGAGGGTAACTGATATGGCAGGCATGAGAACACCGCGCGGTCGTGGTGCAGTTCCCCCGATGGGAAAACTTAACTTAGGCGTATTAAAACGCCTTATTGGTTTACTTTTTAGTAATTATAAATCCTTTTTACTTATAATTGCAATTTGCCTTGTAATAAGTGCGATAACCGGTTCGGTTGCAGGTTTATTTTTAAGTAACGTTTACGAACTACTTGCCCAAGCAATTGCGGGCAAAATAGGTATTTCGGTTGCTTGGTCACAAATCGTAACCACGTTAGTTATTCTTGCAAGTATTTATCTTTTAGGCATAATAGCAAGCCTAATATACCAGCAATTAGGTGCAATTTTAACGCAAAAATTCTTAAAAGATATGCGTATTAAAATGTTTGCTAAAATGCAACGCTTACCTATTAAATATTTCGACCAAAACACGCACGGCGACGTAATGAGCGTTTACACCAACGATATTGACGCTTTGCGTCAACTAATATCACAGTCGTTACCGCAAGCGTGTTCAACTTTAATAACTATCATTTCGCTATCACTCGTTATGATTTATTTAAGCGTAATGCTTTTTATCGTGGTAGTGTTAGGGCTTTTAGTTATTACTTGGGTAACTAAAACAATCGGCAAAAACTCGGCTAAATACTTTATGGCTCAACAAAAGGCGGTAGGTCAAGTTGAGGGCTATATTGAAGAAATTATGCACGGTCAAAAAGTGGTAAAAGTGTTCAACCATGAAAACGAGGCGGTTGAAAAATTCAACTCGCTTAACAATCACTTGTTTGACGTTTCTAATAAAGCCAACGCATTTTCAAATATGCTTATGCCTATCATCCACAACATAGGTAACGTGCTATACGTTTTAGTTGCGTTTATCGGCGGTGGAATTTACATTTTCACAAGTGGTACGGGTATAAATATAAGTTTTCAATCACTTTTTGAAACGGGTTCGTTTATAAACGCTTTGCAAATCGGTATAATCGTAGCCTTTTTAGGTATGGCAAGGCAGTTTGCTAATATCACGGGGCATATTTCCAACCAAATTAACTCAGTAGTTATGGCTATGGCTGGCGCGGATAGAATTTTTAGGCTACTTGACCAAGAAGAAGAGCAAGACGACGGCTACGTTACCTTAGTTAGAGTTAAAGAAGTTGACGGAAACCTTGTTGAAACCAGCGAAAGAACGGGCAAATGGGCGTGGAGACATCCGCACAAAGCCGACGGAACCGTAACGTATACTATGCTTGCAGGCGATATTCGCATGTTTGACGTTGACTTTGGCTACGTGGAAGACCATATAGTTCTTCACGACGTTTCGCTTTACGCCGAGCCCGGTCAAAAAATTGCTTTCGTAGGGGCAACAGGTGCTGGTAAAACAACAATTACTAACCTTATAAACCGCTTTTACGATATTGCAGACGGTAAAATTCGTTACGACGGCATCAATATAAACAAAAGTAAAAAAGCAGAGCTACGCCGTTCGCTTGCTATAGTTTTGCAAGATACTTGCTTATTCACCGGAACGGTTATGGAAAATATCCGCTACGGTAGGCTTGACGCTACTGACGAAGAGTGTATAAGCGCTGCAAAACTTGCAAGTGCGGACGATTTTATTACAAGACTTCCTAACGGCTACAACACTATGCTTACCGCAGACGGTGGAAATCTATCCCAAGGTCAACGCCAACTTATAGCAATAGCAAGGGCGGCGGTTGCCGACGCGCCCGTTATGATTATGGACGAGGCGACCTCTTCAATAGATACCCGTACCGAACTTTTAGTTCAACGCGGAACTGATAAACTTATGGTAGGTAGAACTGTATTTATAATAGCCCACCGTTTATCAACCGTAAGGAACGCCGACGTTATTATGGTGCTTGACAAAGGTCGCATAATAGAGCGTGGCACTCACGACGAACTCATTGCTAAAAAGGGTAATTATTATGCGTTATACACGGGTGCATTTGAGTTAGATTAAGACGTTATAGTGTGATATTTTTTGCCTAAGGCAGAAATTATATCACTGCGAAACAATATCACTCACAATTAAAGCATAGGTTCGCCTATGCTTTTTTATATAAAAACTTATTCGTTAACTTTTCTTGTTGGGTTTTTCTACCGTGAACAAAGGATTTTTATTTGTCCGCGATAAAAATACTTTTGTTTTTTTAGTGCAAACAGTTGTCTTTTTTTAATAAATGTTATAATATATAAAAATAAGTAATATACGGCGGTATTTTTATGTATATCAGTACGAGAAGTGGTGAAAAGTTAACTGCAAGCCAAGCCATACTTAAAGGGCTTAGTAACGACGGTGGCTTATTTTTACCCGAAAGCATTACAAAACTTAATATAACTAGCGAATACTTTTCTAAATCTTATAAAGAAATCGCCAAAGACGTATTTAAGATTTTTCTTGACGATTTTACGAGCGAAGAAATTGATTTTGCTATAAACAGCGCGTACGATAGAGTAAACTTTCGTGAAAAGTTCGTAGGTATTAAAACCTTTAACAACCTTTCATTTTTAGAACTTTATCACGGCCCAACGCTTGCGTTTAAGGATATGGCGCT
>JAZLBK010000004.1:0-3177 GCA_045613665.1 Christensenellaceae bacterium
GTTAGAAACAAGCAAGACAAGGCAACCGAAAGACAACAGACTGAGATAGACCTTTTTGGTCATCGAAGGTTGTTGGATGAAGGTTAACGCAGTATTGCGCCGTTTATAACGACTTAAAAATTATTCTCCCTTAAAAGGAAGCAAATCAGCAATTCTTGCTCTTTTTATAGCCTTAGCAAGCGCTCTTTGGTGTTGAGCGCAAACACCGGTCATACGGCGAGGAAGGATTTTACCTTTCTCGGTAACGTATTTTTTAAGTTTAGCAACGTCTTTATAATCTATAACTTCAACCTTTTCAACGCAGAAAGTACAAACTTTTTTTCTTGATGCTTTCTTGAAAGGTTTTTTAGTTACGGTGGTTTTTTCTTCCATAATCTATCTCCTTATTAAAATGGCAAATCGTTATCACTGTCAATAGGTTGAAGTGATAATCTTTCTTTTTTAACAGGTTTAACTTCCTGCATTTCATCGTCACCGCGGTTAGTGTTTAAGAACTCAACTTCACTTGCAACGATATCGGTAACCGTTCTTTTAACCCCGTCTTTATCTTCATAAGAACGGTTTTGAAGGCTACCTACAAGGGCTACTTTGCTACCCTTTTTCAAAAATCTACCGCAAGGTTCGGCTTGACCTCTCCACACGATAATGTTAAAAAAATCTGCTTCTCTATTACCGTCGGCATTAGTGAAATTTCTATTAACCGCAATTGAAAAACGACAGTAAGGAACGCCACCAGTAGTTTCGCTAACTTCTGGGTCACGTGTTAAGTTACCTATTAAATAAACTTTGTTCATAATTACTCCTAAATAATTTTACGCCTTAGTAATCAATCTTCTAATAACGCCGTCAGTTATACCTGCAATTCTTTTAAGTTCCGCTACTACGGTAGTGGTTGCCTCAAAAGACATAAGCACGTAAAAACCTTCCGATTTGTAGTTGATAGGGTATGCGAGTTTTTTAACTCCCCACTTGTCAACTTTCTCAACGTTACCACCAGCATTTTTAACAACGGTTTCGAACTTCGCAATTATAGCGTCTTTCTCTTCGTCAGTTAAAGTTGCGGTAAGAATGTAGAGCATTTCGTACTTTCTCATATTTTTAACCTCCTGGACTTAATGGAATACGGTTGACCCTCGTATTCAAGGTTTTCGCATTACGCGACCTTTGAAAAATCAAAGTGTTATTATTATATACAATACGTAAAGAATTGTCAACGATTTTTTAGGGCAAGATTTTCTAAATATTTGTCTACGTCTAACCCGTCTAAAAATTTAACCGATTTTTTAACGGCAAACGGGTGGCTTCCGCCGTAAGTTTTTAATAGTTTTTCTATAAAATAATCAGGGCGCAACGTTTGGTTGCCAAAGCAAAGTTCGGCATAAAGTTTGCCGTCTTTGAAATAAATATCTTTTATTTTTTCACGCACAAGTTTTTCTTCTTCCGCCCTTTTGTCGAAAACGGTAAAGTTATCATTAGATAAAATTTCGTTAACGTCAAAGGGGTTTATCCCTGAAATTTCGTAAACCGCGCTCGTCACGTCACTTGCAACGCCCACTTTTTTATCTACGAAATAAACGTTTTCACAACGTATGCCCTTTAAGGAATTTTTGTTGAAAAGTTCCTTAAAATCGTCGCCTTTATAATCGGTGTCGAACAAACAATACTCGCTTTCGCTTTTAAGCCCAAGCGCAATAGGTGAGCTCATATAGATAAGCATATGCGGATTAAAACCTTGCGAATAGTTAATGCTTATGCCCATACGCCTAATGGTTTTTATGAAATGGCGCAAAGTGTCAAGGTGAGGTATAAACTCGGCGCCGTTTAATTTAGAATACCTAATTAGTATCATAGTAGCGTGCACCTCCCTTGTAAACCGCAGTTTTTACAACCCGTTTGACATCCGCCCGTTACCGAGCCACTATTTGCAAGTTCTTTCTCTTTAAGTAAAAAATCCTTGCTAACTCCCACGTTTACAAAATCCCACGGGAGAACTTTTTCGCAGTCAATAACCGCCTTATAGGTTTCTTTTTCTACGTTTTCCTCAATGAAAGCAGAGTTCCATTTTCGTTCGCTGAAAAAGTCGCCCCAACTGTCGTAAATCGCGCCTTTAAGGTAGGCGTTTTTAATAACCTTGCAAAGATTTCTATCTCCGCGCGCAAGCACCGCTTCAAGTTCGGAAACGGCGTAATCGTTCCAACTTACCGTTATTCCCTTTGCAAAAAGGTGCTTTCTAACCGTTTCAAGTTTATGCTCAACCTCTTCTTTTGAAATAAACTTTTCCCATTGAAAAGGGGTGAACGGCTTAGGGATAAAAGTTGATAAACTAACGTTAATTCTAAGCCCCCTTAGTCGTTTGGGGTTTTGCGCGTACACTTCGCGTATCATTTCTATAATTCGCCTAATGCCTGCGATATCTTCGTCGGTTTCGGTGGGCAAGCCCATCATAAAGTAAAGTTTTATAAGCGAATAGCCGAGTTTGAAAGCCTTTTGAGCACCCGATAAGATATCTTCGTTTGAAATATCTTTATTTATAACGTTTCTTAGCCTTTGCGTGCCTGCCTCAGGGGCAAAGGTTAAACTGTTTTTGCGCGCGCCTTCGGCGTAAAATTCGTCAAAACTGTCAATTCTAAGCGACGGTAACGACACCTTAGTATTTTTAGGTAAATTTTCTTTTAGGCTACTTAGTAAGGGCTTTAAGTATTTATAATCGCTGGTTGATAAACTGTTCATTGAAAGGGTTTCAAAACCCGTGCTACGTATAATTTCGCAAGCGGTTTTAGTAAGGTTTCCAACGCTTTTAGAGCGAACGGGGCGATAGATAAACCCAGCCTGACAAAACCTACACCCACGATAGCAACCGCGCATAACTTCAATAACGGCGCGGTCGTGAACCGCCTCAACGTTACCAACGATTTGCGTTTTTGGATACACGGCGTTTTCAAGGTCTAAACAAATTGCTCGGTTTACTTTTTTGCCTTCAAACCTTATAATATTTCCCTTTTCGTCATAAACGGGATAAGTGAGTGAAGGAACGTAAACACCTTCAATTTCGGTTGCCCTTTGTAGAAATTCCGCCCTATTGGTCACTTTTAGTTTAAGTTCGGCAAGTTCACGCATGGCGTTTTCACCGTCACCGATAACGAATAAATCAAAAAAGTCGGCAATAGGTTCGGGGTT
>JAZLBK010000005.1:0-2067 GCA_045613665.1 Christensenellaceae bacterium
CAAAAGCAGGCGGACGTATTTTCGCTATATACAGAGTGCGATTTGTCGCTTGGCGAAATTTCTGAAATTAAAAACGTTTCACGCCAAAGCGTAAGTGACGCTATCAATAAAACCAAAGATTTACTTTTGTTTTACGAAAGCAAACTTCAACTTCAAAAAAAGAAGAGAGAACTTTATAAAATTAAAAGCAAAATTACAAGCGAAGAAATTGTTAATGAAATTTCAAAACTGTTAGGTGAGTAAAATGGCAAACGTTTTTAGCGGTCTTAGTGAAAAACTTAATCACGTTTTTACCAAACTTACAAAGCGTGGCACTTTAACCGAACTTGAAATTAAACAAGCCATGCGCGAGATACGAATTGCTCTTTTAGAGGCTGACGTTAACTTGCTTGTTGCAAAAGATTTTGTTAACAAAGTTAGCGAAAAGGCGCTTGGTCAAGCGGTTTTGAAAAGTTTAAGCCCAACCCAGCAAGTTATCAAAATAGTTGCAGACGAACTTACTGAACTTATGGGTAGCGTAAACAGTAAACTTCAAGTTTCAAGCGAACTTCCAACGGTAATTATGATGTGCGGTTTACAAGGTGCTGGTAAAACTACGCTTTCTGGTAAACTTGCGCTTTACCTTAAAAAACAAGGCAAAAAACCACTTCTTGTTGCGTGTGATATTTACCGCCCGGCAGCCATAAATCAACTTAAAGTTGTAGGTTCGCAAGCAGGTGTTGAAGTATTTGAAGAAGGAACTAAAAAGCCCGTAATTATCGCAGAAAATGCTATTAAATACGCTAAGCAGTACGGCTTTGATACGGTTATTATAGATACTGCCGGTAGGCTTCATATTGACGAAGAGTTAATGCAAGAACTTATCGACGTTTCAAATAAAGTTAAGCCAACCGAAATTCTTTTAACTATTGACTCAATGACTGGGCAAGACGCGGTTAACGTAGCAAAAACTTTCAATGAAAAACTTGAAATTACCGGTTGCGTTTTAACTAAACTTGACGGTGATACGCGAGGCGGTGCTTGTTTATCGGTTAAAGCGGTAACGGGTAAACCTATTAAGTTTTCAAGCGTAGGCGAAAAACTTGGCGATTTAGAGCCTTTCTATCCAGACCGTATGGCAAAGCGTATACTTGGTATGGGTGACGTAATGTCGCTTATTGAAAAGGCGCAAGAGGCTATTAGTGAGGAAGACGTTAAAAATCTTGAAAAGAGAATGAAGGAAAATTCTTTCACGCTTGAAGATTATCTTTCTCAGTTTGATATGATTAAAAAGATGGGTGGCGTAGGCGATATTATGAATATGCTACCGGGTATGGGCATGGGTAAACTTAAAAACCTTAAAGCCGGCGATATTGACGAAAGAAAGATAGAGCGCACTAAGGCAATAATTTACTCAATGACTAAAAAAGAGAGAAAAGACCCGTCAATTTTGAACTATTCAAGAAAAAACAGAATAGCGTCGGGTAGTGGAACCACCGTTCAAGAAATAAACCAACTAATTAAACAGTTTGAGCAAACCAAAATGCTTATGAAACAGTTCAAAAACGGTAAAAAAAGGTTTCCTTTTATGTAAGTAATTACGCGTATATGCGTATAGATAAAAATGATATTTATTTTAACGGAGGATTAAAATTATGGCAGTAAAAATGAGATTGACAAGACTTGGCGATAAGGGTAACGCTTTATACAGAATAGTCGTAGTTGATTCAAGAGTAGCAAGAGACGGTAAGTATATCGAAAAAATCGGTCACTACAATCCTAATACCGACCCTGCGGAAGTAGTTGTAGACGTTGAAAAGGCTAAAAAATGGCTTGCAAACGGCGTTCAACCTACTGAAACGGTTAAAAACATTTTAGTTAAAGCAGGCGTTATCGAAAAATCCGAAAAACTCTCTCCTTCTAAAACCAATCCTAAAAAGAAGAAGAAATAATTAAAGGTGAAGTATGCTTGATACTATAAAGTACATCGTTAACCGTTTTGCCGAAAAGCAAGACGAAATCGAGTATATCGTTAACGAAAGTGAAAGCGTTGTTGACGTTACGATTGTTCTTGATGAAAGCGATATG
>JAZLBK010000006.1:0-7372 GCA_045613665.1 Christensenellaceae bacterium
ATGGGTGTTAAAAAAGCCGACTTAAATAAGTTATTTAATGAAGAAATAAATTCCGCATTAAAAGGCGCAATTTTAGATATGGGCAAAAAAATTAAGGGCTTTGACTGTTACGACGCCGTTTTAACAGGCGTTGAAAGTAGAACTTCTTCCCCCGTAAGAGTTGTAAGGGGGGATAACTATGCAAGCGTTTCGGCTGAAAACCTTTATCCTTGCGGTGAAGGTTGCGGTTATGCAGGCGGTATAACCAGCGCCGGGGCTGACGGTAAAAAGGTAGCGTATGCAATAGCCGTTAAGCACGGTTTATCTATATAAAATTATTTCGTTCAAAATTATTTACAATTTCATTTTAATATGTTAAAATACGTTTAACTATTTCAATTTTGTTTATGAACGCTTTCAATATTCATTTTTCAGTCACTTCAAGTGGCAAAACTCAAACTTACAAAGCAACTGAACTAAAAATAAATAAAGAGATGTATCGCATCTCTTTTTCGTCTACCGACGGCAATTCTCTTTTCTACACCGTAACGATTTTAAGTAATGAGAAGATTGCTTTTGCTTGCGCTGGGGATATAAATTATACTTTTACGCTTGTAAATGGTAAAAAAACTAACTTTACGCTAAATCTTATGGGTGCGCCCGTTGATTGTGAAGTTTACTGCTTAAAATTAAACGTTAGCGTGGTTGATAATAAAATTTCAGTTAACGGTAAATATAAATTAGACGCAGGCTCTAATATTAGCAATTTTTCCTTTGTTATAGGGGGTACGTTATGGTAATTAACTACTTTGGTCACTCTTATTTTTTTATAAAAGGGCAAAGTTATTCTATTGCGCTTGACCCTTTTAAGAACGTGGGACTTAAAGAAGTAGAGGTTAAAAGCGATTACGTTTTTACTTCTCATAACCACTTTGACCACGACAATATTGAACTTGTTAAAGGTGCTAAAAGGGTTGAAAAAAACGATATTTTTCAAATAATTTCTTGTTTTCACGACCAAAACGGCGGTGCTTTACGCGGTAAAAACGAAATTTTAATTTTTATTCTTGACGGGTATAAGATAGCCTTTTTAGGCGATTTAGGCGAATACGACAGTCAAGAAATTATTGATAAACTAACCGGGGTTGATATTTTGTTAATTCCCGTTGGTGGTAAATATACTATCGACCATATAGGCGCTTACGAATACGCGGTAAAATCAAAGGCAAAAGCGGTTATTCCTATGCACTATAAAGCAGGTAAATCTAAAATTGATATCAAAGGTGTTTTGCCTTTTTTAGAAAAATTTAACGAGTATAAAACGGCAAGTAGCCCGTTTGTTTATAACGGCGAAAGCGGTGTTATCCACGTTAAGTTTGAAGGAGAAGAGTAATGAATTACACTCGTGAACAGTTAGAACGCAGTTTTAACATACACAAATTAAAAGAAATTTGTATTAAACTTGGCGGAACGCCGGGAACTAAGAAAAAAGACCAAATTATTAAACTTATTCTCGATATACAAAACGGTTATGAACCACAAAAAAAATCAGCCGGTAGAAAAAGTAATTACGAAAAATCTATCGAATATAAAACCGACGATTTTAATCCCGATAAATTTAGTGACGTAGAAGAAGTTGGTAGTGAAACACGGTTTGAAATAGGCGAAACTATAAAAGTTAGCGGAATTTATGAAAAAACCGAAAACGCCGACCACGGCTTTTTGCGTGGCGAAAACTTTAAGATGTCGTCTTCAACCGACGTTTACGTTAAAGGGCATAAAGCAAGGTCTTATAGGTTAAGAGAAGGGGATTTCGTTGAAGGAACTGCCGTTTGCAGTAGAGATAACGTGGCACCTTGTCTTGAAACGGTTGATAAAATCAACGGCAAAACCTTTTCTAATGAAATTAGGCGTTTGTTTAACGACTTAGAGGCAATTTACCCCGACAAAAAAATCAATCTTGAAATAGATGGCGAAAACGATATATCACTTCGCGCAATTAACCTTTTAGCGCCTATCGGCTTAGGACAAAGGGGGCTAATAGTAGCGCCACCAAAGGCTGGAAAAACTACGCTTATAAAGAAGATAGCGTCAGCCGTTTCTAAAAACTATAAAAACGTTAAACTAATTATATTGTTAGTAGGCGAACGCCCAGAAGAAGTTACCGACATAAAGCGTTCTGTTAGCGCTGAAATTATATATTCTACTTTTGACGAAAAGCCCAAAAACCACGTAAGAATATGCAATCTTGCAGTTGAAAAGGCAAAGCGTATGGTAGAGAGTGGAGATGACGTTGTAATTTTATTAGATTCTATAACGAGATTAACGCGCGCCTATAACGAAACGGTTTTATCAAGCGGTAAAACGCTTACGGGTGGTATTGACCCAACCGCCCTTCAAGAAGCCAAAAAAATATTTGGGTCTGCGCGCAACGTAGACGGTGGCAGTTTAACTATTATTGCAACTGCGCTCGTTCAAACGGGTTCTAAGATGGACGACGTTATTTATGAAGAATTTAAGGGAACTGGCAATAGCGAAATAGTGTTAAAGGGCAGTTTGTCTGAAAGGCGAATTTTCCCAGCGATTGACCTTTACCGTTCGGGAACGAGAAAAGACGAACTCTTGCTTTCCAGCCAAGAACTTGATTTTGCTTACGCTTTAAGGCGTTATTTAGATAGGAAAGAAGACGCGGAACTTTCCTTAATTGAAATGTTCAAAAAGACTGAAAATAACGCTGATTTTATTAACAACACCCCGATAAACGAATTTTAATAAGAGTGATACTATGAGTAAAAAAATAAAGACCATAGGTATGGTCGTTGCAATGGATAAAGAAATTAAGCCCTTTTTAGCAAGCGTTGGAAAATGCGTTTTATCAAAAAAGAAAGGACAGTTTGAAATTTTTGGTTACAAAACTGAAAATAAAGATATTTATCTTATAAAAAGTGGAATAGGTGAAATTTACGCGTCAAGCGCAACGCAACTTTTAATTAGCGAATATAAGGTTGACTTAATTTTGAACTTTGGCGTGTGCGGAAGTTTGGGCGGTGTTTCATTACTTGACACGGTAATTGTAAAAGGCGTGGCTCATTACGATTTTGACCTTTCCGCTATTGACGGCGTTAAGGTGGGGCAATACCCCGGATACGATACGCCTATAATTTCAGCCGAAAACGAATATTTGCCTTTGATTAAAAAGGTTATGGGTGACGTAAACGAAGTGATTTGCGCGTCAGCCGATAAGTTCGTTGCGGATAGTTCTATAAAAAACCACCTTAAAACCACTTTTAACGCAGAAGTGTGTGATATGGAGTCGGCAGGCGTTCTTTTAACGGCGAAAGGCGCGAACGTTCCCTGCATAATTATAAAGGCTGTGAGCGACGGCGAGGGGGGCGCAACTGAATTTAACGCGCTCGTTCATAAGGCAAGCCAAAAATACGTTAACGCCATTAACGAAATTATAAAGGAGTTTTAATATGGTTAAGGCAGTTTGCCGTTTCAATGAAGAAAAAGTTAAAAATATGAGTAGGCGTATGAGAAATAGCACCCTTTTTGGCTCTATTATGTTCGCCGTTTTCATACTTATTATAGGCGGATACAATATATATGCGTCCTTTTCAAACGAAGGTGTAACCAAGTGGGTATTTTTCGTTTTGGGAATTTTAATTTCGCTATTTTCAGTTTATCCTATAATATCTACGCTTATTAACAATAAGCGTAATTATAAAGATACGATTGTTGCAATGGAACTTGATAAAGGCGAGTTAGTTTTAGAGTTTACCATAAAAGAAAAAAAGATTGAACTAAAAGCCATACAAAACGGCGAAGAACAAAACGATACCATACTTATTAGAAATTTATCTCTAATTAAAACCCACGCCGACGGTGTAGGAATTTATCTTGGCGAAAATATGTATTATATTCGTGATGATGAAATCGTTATAGGCGATAGAGATATGCTGATACGAATTTTCAAAAACGCAGGCATACAAATTAAAAAAAGATAATAATTAAAAACTTTCCGTAATATATTTATAATCGGAGAGTTTTATTTTGAGAAATAAAAAAATAACGTTGATAACTAACTTATTGCTTGTTTTAATAGTGTTTTCGGTGCTTGCCGTTGGCGTGTATTCCGAACGTAGCGTGACTATATCAACTCAAACTCATAACGGCGTGGTTTACCGAGGTAGTAGTTCTGCTGGTGGCGTTGCGCTTATGTTTAACGTTTATGAAAATAGTGACGTAGTGTCGGGCATTATAAAGGTGTTAAAAGAAAACAACGCTACGGCAACGTTTTTCGTCGGTGGGTGCTGGGCTGACGATAACGAACAAATTCTTAAAGACATAGTAAACGGCGGTTTTGAAATAGGCAATCACGGGTATTTTCATAAAGACCATAAAAAAATTACCGAAAGCCTAAACCGTAGCGAAATAACTGACTGCCATAACTTAGTTTTAAGAAATACGGGCTATAATATGAATTTGTTTGCTCCACCGTCAGGCTCGTTTTCAAAAACCACGCTTTTAGTAGCAAGCGAACTTAATTATAAAACTATAATGTGGTCAAAAGACACTATCGACTGGCGCGATAGCGACCTTCCAACAATATTAAAGCGCGCCACCAAAGACCTTTCAAGCGGTGATTTAATACTAATGCACCCCAAACGCCACACCTTAGAGGCACTTCCGTTGATAATAGAAAAAATTAAATCTCAAAACTTAAAACTTTTAACGGTTACAGATTGCATATCAACTTCGCCTATAAAGGTATAAAAGGCTAATTTTAATAAAAACTAAAAACCAAGGAGAAATATGGTTAAATATAAAAAATACCCAAGTGGTCTTAACTTAATAGTTTGCGAAGGCGGGGCAATATCTTGTTCTTTTTCAATAATGATAGGAACGGGCTCTATAAACGAAAACGATAAAACCAACGGTATATCTCACTATATCGAACATATGAATTTCAAGGGTAATAAAAGTTATTCTTCCTACGATATTTCTAATATAATGGAGTCGTGCGGGGCTAACTTTAACGCTTATACTTCACTTGAAACCACTTGCTTTTATGCTCAAACCATACAAGATAATCTTGAAAAAACCTTTGAGGTTATGGTTGAGGCTACCTTTAATTCTACTTACCCAAACGACGAGGCTGAAAAAGAAAAATCAGTAATAATTGAAGAAATCAATATGAGTGAAGATTCGCCCGACGACGTTTGTTACGATTTAATAATGAAAAGTTATTACGGCGAGGACGGTTATGGTAGAACTATTTTAGGCAGTAAGGAAAACGTTTCTTCTTTTAATAAAAAAGCCGTAAAGAACTATCTTAACGACTATTACGTTGCCGAAAACACAGTAATTTCTTTTTCGGGTAATATAACTATTGAAAGAGCGGATTATTTAGTTCAAAAATACGTTTTGCCTATAATAAATAAAGGCAGTAAAAAGCCAACGCCCACTCACAATACTAATTGCTTGCGCCAAAACCTTGTAAAAATTAAAGATATCGAGCAGGCGCATATAGCCCTTGCCTTTCCAACCTATAATTACGGCGATATAAACCGCGTTAAAAGTGAAATAGCAGTAGGCGTTTTGGGTGGCGGTATGAGTAGTAGGCTGTTTAGAAAAGTAAGAGAAGATATGGGGCTTGCTTATTCGGTGTATTCGTTTGCGTCAAGGTATAAAACGGCGGGCAACGTTAACGTTTATGCAGGCGTTAACTTAAACGAATACAAAAGCGCGTTTTCAGCGATTATAGAAGTGATTAACGAACTTAAAAAAAGTGGCGTAACCCAAAGTGAAGTTGAAAAAGTAAAAACTCAACTTAAAGCCTCAACGGTATACGCACAAGAAAAACCGCTTTCTCTTTCTCAATTTTACGCGTCGCACTATCTAAAAACGGGCAAACTCTACGATTTTAACGAGAGAATTAAACAAATTGAAAGCGTTACCGTTGACGACGTAAATAGCGAATTTTTATCCTTTGACGAAAGCAATATATCAACGGCGGTAGTTGGTAAAAACGTTAAAAAATTAAAATAACTTAAAAAGCACCTTGGCGGTGCTTTTTTTCTAAGAGTAAAATCAATTAGAATTAACCGAACTTCCAAGGCATGCGCAAGTTGTGGTAGTTAACAGTGCAAGTAAAAGTAACGCTTGGGTGGAAGTTATCGTAGAATTCGTCGTAAGTAAAAACAAAAGACCTAAAAAAGCAAGGTTTGTAGAACTCATATTTTACTCCTTTTACAAAACTTTCTATATTATAACAATATGCGACTTTTAATTCAATATGTTAAAGTTGACATATTTTCTTATGCTCCTTTATCATAAAAGTGTAAAATTAAGGGGGAATTTATATGAACGCTATTAAACCTGTTTTACTTCTTGATAAAAAGACGCAAGGTATGATTGAAAGTTACGTTCCGTCTAACGAAATACTTGAAGAACTCGTGAGTTTTTTCAGCATTTTTTCCGACCTAACTCGCTTGCGTATGATATCTGCGCTTGCAATAAGTGAAATGTGTGTTACCGACCTTTCTTCTCTACTTAAAATTAACCAAACCACCGTTTCTCATCAACTTCGATTTTTGAAAAGTGCGGGGATTGTAAAGAGTAGTCGCCAAGGCAAAATCGTGTTTTATTCGCTTACGGACGAATCAATTAACGACGTTTTGTTAAAAGGTATTGAATTTTTAGGTTGTTAATGGGAAAAATACTTTTATTTTCTTGCAAAATTGTCGAATTTGGTATATAATAATAATGACGCATTATGCGTAAACGGTTTTGATTATGAGTGAGTTGCAAGAAAAACTCAAATTACTTCCCGACGCCCCCGGCGTGTATATTATGTTGGACAAGGACGGGATTGTTATTTACGTGGGAAAGGCGCGCGTTCTTAAAAACAGAGTGCGTCAATATTTTCATTCGTCCGTAAAGCCTGAAAAGGTCGCGACGATGGTGGAAAATATCGCGGATTTTTATTACGTTATCACGCAAACAGAAATCGACGCGCTTGCCTTGGAAAATAATCTAATCAAGAAATATAAACCAAAATATAACATTCTATTAAAAGACGATAAAACGTACCCGTATATCAAAGTGCATACAAGAGAAGAATTTCCTCGCGTGTCGATTACTAGAAAGATAAAAAAAGACGGAAAATACTTCGGTCCGTTTATGGGCGGAGTGTCGGTTAAAAGCGTTTTAGAGATAATAAACCTTGCTTTTAACGTGCGCCCGTGCGATAAAAAGTTGTCAGAAGTTAAGTGTGAAAAACCTTGTCTTAACTATCACATAAAGAAGTGCCATGCGCCCTGTGCAAAGCTAATAGCTAAAGAAGAATACCGCGAAAAAGTATATGCCATCAATGTTCTTGGTACCAAAA
>JAZLBK010000007.1:0-3427 GCA_045613665.1 Christensenellaceae bacterium
AACCGCCGTCATTACCCCAACCGGAAAATCCACGCTTACGTTTTTAAGATTGTTTTGCTTAGCCCCCTTAACCGTTAAAAACCTACCGTCAAGCATAGTTCTAAACGGCGGAATTTCAATTTTGCGCCTACCAGACAAATAATCGCCGGTAATAGAACTTTCACAAGCCATTAACCCCGAAACGTCACCCGAATATACTATTTCGCCACCGTGAACACCGGCTTTTGGACCGATATCAACGACGTAATCTGCTGAACGAATAGTGTCTTCGTCGTGCTCTACTACGATTAAGGTATTGCCTAAATCTCTTAATTTTTTAAGTGAGTTTATAAGCCTTTCGTTATCGCGCTGATGAAGACCAATGCTCGGCTCGTCTAAAATATACAGTACGCCCGTAAGACCGCTACCTATCTGGGTTGCAAGCCTAATTCTTTGTGCTTCCCCACCCGAAAGCGAACCCGAAGCGCGCGATAAAGTTAAGTAGTTAAGCCCTACTTCACGCAAGAAATCAAGCCTTGCTTTTATTTCTTTTATTACGTTTCTTGCAATAAGTTGCTCGGTATTACTAAGCGTTAAACCGTTTATATAAGAATAAACGTCTTCAACCGACAACTCGCATATCGCGTCAATACTTTGACCTCCAACGGTAACCGCAAGCGCTTCCTTTTTAAGCCTTTTACCACCGCACGTTTTACACGGCAAGGTAAACATATACTTTTCAATCTCGCTTTTAGTGTAATCAGAAGTAGTTTCTCGGTAACGCCTTTCAAGATTATTTATAACCCCTTCAAAACTCGAATTAAAACTACCGCTAAACGTTTTGGTGTTATACTTCATTTCAATTTTTTCACCGCCGTTGCCATAGAGTAAAATATCCAAGATATCACGCGGTAAATCTTTAATAGGCGTATCCATTGAAAAGCCGTAGTATTTAGCAAGCGAATTAAAATACATACTCGCCATGCGCCCCGTATCTAAATTCCAACCCGATATAGTTAAAGCGCCTTCGCTTAGCGACTTTGACGTGTCGCCCAAAACAAGTTTTTCGTCTACCGCCATCTTATACCCTAAACCTTTACAGTCGGGGCATGCGCCGAAAGGATTGTTAAACGAGAACAATCTCGGTTCTATTTCGGGTAACGATACGCCACACTCAGGACAAGCGTAATGGGTGGAATAAAGTTCTTCTTTGCCGTCACACTCAACTACGACTAACCCGTCTGCAAGTTTAAGGGCGTTTTCAACGCTGTCCGTTAGCCTTTTTTGAATACCACTTTTAACGATAAGACGGTCAACGACGACGCTAATATTATGTTTAATGTTTTTTTCAAGTTTGATTTTTTCGCTTAAATCGTAAACTATGCCGTCGATAGAAACTCTTGCGTAACCAGATTTTTTATAGCCTTCAAGTTGCTTTTCAAACTCGCCTTTTCTACCGCGAACTACGGGCGCGTTAATTAAAATTTTGCTACCTTCTTTTATTAGCATAACGCGGTCAACGATTTCATCTATTGATTGACGGCGAATTTCTCTCCCGCACTCTGGACAATGCGGAACGCCTATTTTTGCATATAAAAGCCTAAAATAATCGTAAATTTCAGTAACCGTACCCACGGTAGAACGCGGATTATTTGACGTAGTTTTTTGGTCTATTGAAATTGCGGGGGAAAGACCGTGAATTTCATCAACGTCAGCCTTTTCCATTTGACCTAAAAACTGGCGGGCGTAACTTGATAAACTTTCCATATACTTTCTTTGCCCCTCGGCAAAAATAGTATCAAAAGCAAGCGTAGACTTTCCGCTACCCGACAACCCCGTAAACACTACGAGTTTATCGCGCGGAATTTCAACGCTTACGTTTTTAAGGTTATTTTGTTTTGCGCCTTTTATAATTATCTTTTTTTCCATACTTTAATTATTTAAGCAATTTGCGTTTCAGTTGAGATATCGTATCCCTAATTTCAATACACCTTTCAAAATCAAGGTTATTAGACGCTATTTTCATAAGCGCTTTTAGTTTTTCAATTTCTTCTGGAATATCTTTTAACTTAACGTCTTTAACCTTATCAATTTTTTTAGAAATCTCTATGCTGTTTTTAACGTCTTTTATTATCGTTTTGGGCGTAATGCCGTGCTTTTCGTTATACGCCTTTTGAACAGCCCTTCTTCTGTCGGTTTCGTCAATCGCGCGTTTCATACTGCCCGTAATTACGTCAGCGTACATTATAACTCTACCTTCCGCGTTCCTTGCAGTTCTACCTATCGTTTGAATAAGCGAAGTGTCCGACCTTAAAAAACCTTCCTTGTCCGCGTCTAATATACAAACGAGTTTAACTTCGGGAATATCAAGCCCTTCTCTTAAAAGGTTAATACCAACTAAAACGTCAATCTCGCCACGGCGAAGTTCTTGTATTATATCAATTCTTTCAAGCGTGTCGATATCGCTGTGCATATAACGCGTTTTAATTCCACGCTCTTTCAAAAACTCGGTTAAACTCTCCGCCGTCTTTTTAGTTAAGGTGGTTATAAGCACCCTACCACCCGATTTTACCGTTTTATAAATTTCACTTTCAACGTCGTCGATTTGACCAGCCGTTTTTCTAACTTCAACTTCGGGGTCAACAAGCCCCGTAGGTCTTATAATTTGTTCGGCAAAATTGTCAGCGCGTTCAGTTTCGTAAGGCCCTGGCGTTGCCGAAACGCATATAATTTGGTTTATTCTTTGTTCAAATTCTTCAAACCTAAGCGGGCGGTTATCGTAAGCCGATTTAAGCCTAAAACCGTAATCCACTAAATTTTGCTTTCTTGAACGGTCACCGTTATACATTGCGCGAAGTTGCGGGATAGTCATATGGCTTTCGTCAATAAACAGTAAAAAGTTTTTAGGAAAATAGTCAAGCAAAGTAAACGGTGGTTCTCCTACCGAGCGACCGTCGAAATACCTACTGTAATTTTCAACACCGCTACAATAACCTATTTCCGTCATCATTTCAATATCGTACTGGGTTCTTTGTTTAAGGCGCTGTGCCTCTAAGAGTTTTCCGTCGTCTAAATGTCCTTTAACTTCGTCTTCTAAATCACGGGTTATAAGTTTAAGGGCGTTTTGCATTACGTCACTGCCAACGGCGTAGTGGCTTGCGGGGAAAATTACCGCGTGTTTAAGTTCGCAAATAGGCTCGCCGGTTAAATGGTGAATTTCAGTAATTTTATCAATTTCGTCACCAAAAAACTCTACACGAATAACCGTTTCGGTGTTTGACGCAGGAAATATATCAACAACGTCACCCCTAACTCTAAACGAACTTCTTTGAAAATCTAAATCCTTTCGCTCGTAGTGAATTGAAACGAGTTTTCGCATCAGCGCATCCCTATCGTAAACTTCGCCACGCCTTAAAGATACCGCCAAGCGATAATATTCTTCGGGTGC
>JAZLBK010000008.1:0-6866 GCA_045613665.1 Christensenellaceae bacterium
TAAAATTTTCTCCTTTTCTCAATTATACTTTTATTACATAAAAAAATCAATTAAAAACGCTAAATTTTTAATAATTTTATAAAAATAAAAGTTATTTTTAGAATTAGGATACTCAAAGTAAACAAATATTTATTTTTTTACTAAAATCGTTGATTTTAACTTTAAGTTGTTATATACTTTATATAACATTTACATCAAAAGGAGAAATATATGTTTGGATTTACTCTTACAGATTACGACAAAAAAGTATATGCAGAAGAACTCGTAGATTTTTTACCCAAAAATATAGTTGACGTGCATACTCACGTTTATAGATACGAAGATAAATTTAGGCCAGCCCCAGGCACGCCTATCAATTGGCCGAGGCTCGTTGCGGACGAATTTCCTATTGAAGATATAATTCAAACCTATAAAGATTTATTCCCTAAAAACAACGTCGTTCCCGTAATGTTTGGTTGCACCAGGGGTAATTACGAAAATATTAACGCGTATTCGGCTGAAAACTCTAAAAAATACGGTTATCCGGCACTTCTTATCGACCATGCAGACTGGTCGCCCGAATACGTTGAAGAGCAAGTTATAAAGGGCGGTTTTCAAGGCTTAAAGCCGTATCTTGTCAATCAGTCGAAAGTTAAGGGTAAAAACGTTGATATTTATGATTTCTTACCCGAAAGCCACTTAAAACTTGCAGATAAATACGGCTGGAAGGTAATGCTTCATATTTCAAAGCCCGAAAGGTTAAAAAGCCCTGAGAATTTGAAAACGCTTATGGAAATTGACCAAAAGTATCCTAACGCTAAGGTTATCGTAGCGCACGTCGGTAGAGCGTACGCGCCCGAAGATATCGGCAACGCTTTTGAAATACTTAAACACTCTGAAAACTTGCTTTTCGATTTCTCTGCAAATACTTTGGGTTACGCTACTCAAAAATGCATTGAGGCTGTTGGAACTAAAAGAATTATGTTCGGTACTGACCTTCCCATTGCTAAAATGCGTATGAAAAGAATCGTTGAAAACGGTTACTATATAAACGTTGTTCCGCGCGGTGCTTACGGCGACCTTTCTAACACGGAACATATGAGGGAGACTGACGATACTAACCTTACCAACTTCACTTACGAAATTATTCGTGGGTTCAAAGATTGTGCTAAGGCGCTTACCCTTTCAAAGCAAGACGTTGAAGACATTATGTGCAACAACGCTGTAAAATTATTTAACATTAAGTTTTAATTATGAAATATTATTTAGGTGTTGACCTTGGAACTACCGGAACTAAAACCTTACTTTTTAACGAAAAAGGCGAAGTTTTAGGCAAGGGTTATCAAGGCTACGGGCTAATCACTCCCGAAGATAAAATTTATGAACAATCGCCAGAGGCGTGGTATGACGCGGTTATAACGTCAGTTAAACTTGCAACCCAAGATTTTAAGGGCGAAATAGAAGGGCTTTCCGTTTCGGCGCAAGGCGGTAGTTTTACCTTTTGTGACGTTGACGGTAGCGGTCAACTTATTCCGCTTACTAACGCGGTTACTTGGCTTGATAGACGCGCAGGAGTTGAGGCTGACGAGTTGAGGGAAGAAATTTCTAAAATTTCTAAAATGCGCGTTGGCGAACGTTCGGTAATTGCAAAACTTTTATGGTTCAAAAAGTATAAGCCTGAAATCATTGAAAGAACTAAAATTATACTTTCAACGTCCGATTATATCTACTATAAACTTACAGGTAAAGCGGTAATCGATTACACGAGCGCCGCTATGATGGGCGTTTTTGATAACGATAATCTTTGTTGGAACGAGCAACTTCTAAACCTTGTTGGGCTTGACAATTCTAAGTTCCCTTCCGTTTTAACCGCTGGGGACTACGTTGGAAACGCAAGTAGTGATTTTCTTTCAAAAACGGGGCTATACGGCGATATAAAAGTATATTGCGGTATTCACGACCAGTTCTCTGCAAGCCTTGGCGCGAACTATTTTTCAAGTGGCGACATTATTATTTCTACGGGAACAACTTGGGTTGTTTTTGCAAGAAATGAAGAAAAGAAGTCGGGCATATTCGCAGGGCGTAGGCACCCTGACGGTGGATACGGCTATTTCATTTCGGCAGTAAGTTCGGGTACGGTTTTAGAGTGGACCAAGAACGCCTACGGCACGACGTATAAGGAAATTGACTCGCTTGCCGAACTTAAACAGATTGATAAAGACTTAATGGTTTTCCCATTTATCTCAGGTAACGGCGCGTACCGTGGCGCAAACAAACACACTTACGGAACTCAGGGCGTTGCTTTCAAGCACGAAAAGGGCGACGTGTTTAGGGCGACTATGGAAGGCGTTGCTTTTGAAATTAAATATATAGTCGACCTCTATCGTCAAAGCGGATTTAACGTTGGAAACGTTATAGTTACGGGTGGCGCAACGCGTAGCGCTATTTGGATGAAAATTCTTGCTGACGTTTTAGGGGAAAAATTATATTTATCCGAGCAAGCAGACGGTTGCTGTTTCGGTGCGTACTCTGTTGCTAAAAAGGGTAGCGTTGGTAGTTTTGAAAAGTTTGAGTTTACGGGTGAAACTGTTGAGCCAAATCTTGAAAACACTAAAATTTATAGCGAAAAATTTGAAAAATATAATAAAATTTTGGAAAGTAAATAATTATTATGAAAGCAATAATAAACACTAACGTAGTCTTAGAAAAAGGCATAATATTCGACGGTGTAGTCGTTTTAGACGGTAACCGTATAATAAACGTAGGCAAAAAGCAAGACGTTGAAGTTCCCTTGGGCGCTGAAATCGTTGATGGGCAAGGTCTTTTCACTTGCCCGGGTCTTATCGATATTCACAATCACGGCTCGGTTAAAAACTTTTTTTTAGACGACCCTGAGGAATGCTGTAATCACTTTTTGGCACACGGCGAAACCACTGTTTTACCTACCTTTTATCAAACGTACAGTGCCGAAGAAATGATTGAGGGAACTAAAAAACTCAAAGAATTTTCTAAAACGGGCAACGGTAGAATTATTAAGGGTTTGTATATGGAAGGTCCTTATATGCGTGCATCGGGCAGTAATTCGCAACTGTTTAAGTGGTCTGACGGCATTGAACTTTCAAAATATAAACAACTTGTTGACGAAATTGCATCTTACGTTAAAGTGTGGGCGATTGACCCCGCAAGAGAAGGTATTTTTGATTTCGTTAAATACGTTAAAAGTGTTGACGAAAACGCTATATTTGCTTTCGGTCACTCGTGCGCAACGGCGGACCAATGCGAAAAGATTGTTGACTACGGCGTTAAAGTTCAAACGCACTGGGGCGATAGCGGAAAAGCGCCTAAAATTAATCAAGCGAGAAACGGCGCTGGGTGTGACGATTATACTTTATCTAACCCTGATATTTACGCAGAACTTATTTGCGACCAAACGGGTATTCATTTAGCACCCTATACTATTCGTTCAGTAATAAGGGCAAAAGGCTATGAAAAGTGTATTTTAATTACCGATAGTTACCCATCAACCGGCGATTATAAAAACGACGAGGCAAGCGGTATTATGTGGGGACCTGACCTTAACTACGACCCGCGCGGTAAACTTGCAGGTAGCCATCTTACGCTTGACGGGGCTTGTAGAAACGTTATGTCGTACACGCCTTACGGTATGTGTCAGGTTGTTCGTATGGCAAGTTTGAACCCTGCTAAACTTATCGGTATTGATAAAGATTACGGCTCAATCGAAGTTGGCAAAATTGCCGACCTTATACTTGTAGATAACGCCTTTAACGTTAAAAAGGTATTTTTACAAGGCGAAAAGGTTGTTGAAAACTAATAATAAAAAAACGGAGTTTACAAACTCCGTTTTATTTTTGTTAAAGTACACTTTCAACGTATAACATAATAGCCGATATGGTGGTTATTGATGCCGTTTCAGTTCTAAGTATGCGTTTGCCAAGTGAAATAACGCGCGCGTTAGATAAGGCTTTTACCTTTTCAATTTCGCCGTCTTCAAAACCGCCTTCCGCACCTATTATAACGCCTATTTTATAACCTTTTTTAATTTCTTTTAAGGTGTTTACGGTAGCAGTCATACCGTCAGCGCACTCATAGGGGACTATAAGGATATCGAAATTTTTAGCGTAGTCAAGCGCCGTGTTAAAACTCATAGGCTCTAAAACTTTTGGTATTACGTTTCGCTTAGATTGTTTTGATGCGCTTTCGGCTATTAAATTAAACCTTTCGGTTTTTTGTTTCGCCTTGTTTTTTTCAATTTTAGCAACGCATCTTTTTAATTCGACGGGAACTATTTCAGTAACGCCAAGTTCAACCGATTTTTGAATAACAAGTTCCATCTTGTCGCCTTTTGCAATGCCTTGAAAAAGGGTGACGGAAACGGGTAGTTCAGTACACTGGTAATCGGCTTTTATAACTTTAACTATAATTTCGCTTTCTAAAATTTCCGTTATACAGCAAAGGTCGCTTTTACCGTTATAGGTAACTAATAAATCTTCGCCCGTTTTCATACGTAAAACGTTTTTTACGTGGTTAAAATCTTTGCCTGTAATTTTGTAGCCGTTTTCAATAACGCCGTCATTTTCAATAAAAAAATTATACATATCTATATTATAACGCTAAACTTAAATTTTAGCAATAAAAAAGCCAAAGGCAACCGCCTTTGGCTTAGTTTTTTATTACTTTTTGTATAAAGGACCGTAAGTTTGGCAAGCCCTGTAATCTTGACCTTCTTTGTCCATACCAAATGCGTTCCAGCAAGCAGGACGATAAATGTCTTGTTCAGGTACGTTGTGCATACATACGGGGATGCGGAGCATCGAGCACATAGTAATAAGGTCTGCGCCTACGTGGCCGTAAGAAATTGCGCCGTGGTTTGCGCCCCAGTTTTGCATAACTTCGTATGCGGTTCTAAACGCGCTACCTTCTTTACCGTCACAACGAGGAGCGAACCAAGTGCAAGGCCAAGTTGGGTTAGTTCTCTTCATTAACTTGTCGTTAACGTCTTTTGGAAGATTTACAGTCCAACCTTCCGCAATTTGAACGACAGGACCTAAACCTCTTACCAAGTTAAGTCTAATCATAGTAACGGGCATTTCCGCATAAGTGTCAAAGTGGCTTGAAAAACCACCGCCACGGAAGTTGTCGAAACCTGCTTCGCACCAGACGGTTGCATCAGTCATTTTCTTAATATCTTCGTCGGTTACTTCCCACCATTTTTTAATGATAGCGTTACCGTTTTCGTCAGTACATACACCGCTTGCGTCAAGACACGCTGCACCAGAGTTGATAAGGTGGATAATACCGTCAGACTCTTTTGCCTTGCCTTCAAGTTTGTAGCCGGTAACTCTTTCAGTTGCTTCGCTTGACCAGTAAGTTCTAACGTCGGCAAATATTTGAGCGCGGTGAGTTAAAAGGCGCATCATAAGCATACCCATTGCGTTTAATACGTCGTTTTCAGTTGCTAAGGTGTAAGGTTCTCTTGCGCCTTGGTAGTCGAAAGACGAACTTAAAAATGCTTCGGGGTAGTCACAGTTGGGCCAGTGGTCAGTCCATTGACGTTGACCTTGGAAACCGCCTGCAATTGCGTTGTGGCCGGCTCTTTCTTCAACTGACGCGTCCGAAAGATTTGGGTTGCCTGCCATTAAATCTTTAATAATGCAGTACATTTTAACGGTGAATTCCCATTGTTTGTCTTTTTCTTCACGGGTAAATTTGATTTTATGGTCTTTACCTAAGAATTTAACGGTGTCCGGATTATCGTCCCAACCTTCTTTGCAGTGTTCCTTAGTCCAAGCCAACGCTTTTTGGAATTCTTCTTCGTCGTAAATACCTTCTTCCATTCTGCGAAGAATTTCAACTTCGTCAACCGATTCGATACGCATACCGAAATATTGTTCCATCATATCTTGGTCAACGATAGAACCTGCGATACCCATACATTGAGAACCGATTTGAAGGTAAGATTTACCGCGCATGGTAGCAACTGCAATAGCAGCGCGACCAAAACGAAGAAGTTTTTCTTTAACGTCTTCTGGAACTTCGTTCACTTGATGTAAGTCTTGAACTTCGTGACCGTAAATACCGAAAGCAGGTAAGCCCTTTTGAGCGTGACCAGCAAGAACGGCAGCAAGGTAAACTGCGCCCGGTCTTTCAGTTCCGTTAAAACCCCAAACGCCTTTGATAGTTTTAGGGTCCATATCCATAGTTTCAGAACCGTAGCACCAGCATGAAGTTACCGATAAGGTAATATCAACGCCTTCTTTTCTAAACTTATCAGCACAAGCAGCGGCTTCCGCTACACGACCGATACAAGTATCTGCTAAAACAACTTTAACGGGTTCGCCGTTAGAGTAGAAGAGGTTTTCTTCAAATAATTTTTTAGCGGCGTTAGCCATTGCCCAAACGGTTGGTTCAAGTGACTCACGAAGCATCATAGGTCCACGACGACCGTCAATGCAAGGACGAATACCAATAACAGGATAATCACCTATATATCTTGATTTTGCCATAAATAACTCCTAAATATAAATTTTAAGCATTTTGCTCATTAGGTATATTATATAACGAATATTTTAATCTTGCAAGGGGTAATTTAATTAAAAATTAAATTTTTAGTAAATAATAGCAAAATAAACTTTGAAAAATGTAAAAATATTTTTATTTTTGATTTAACACCTTAAAACGATATACAAAATAAAAAAAATATGCTAAAATGATATAAGTTACAAGCCGAGCGAAAGCGAACGCCGACCTCCGCGCTTAAACTAAATACTAAATACGGAAGTGTATCGAAGAGGTCCTTAGCCGAGCGAAAGCGAACGCCGACCTCCGCGCTTAAACTAAATACTAAATACGGAAGTGTATCGAAGAGG
>JAZLBK010000009.1:0-12767 GCA_045613665.1 Christensenellaceae bacterium
GTGATTGATGCCTATCCTGGCGTAGAATTTTCTTTCACGGTGAGTGACGAAGTTAGAGAAGCAAATCAAAAAGTTATTATCACCGCAAACGGCGGTAGTGGTGACGTTGAACTTTTTAACGACGGCGCAACTAAAAAAGACGAGAAGAACGTTATCGTTTTATCTTCGTATACCGAAGGCAAGGTTACCGCAAGAATAACCAAGGCGGGCGACTACGCGTTTACCGTTAAAACGATTGTTGAAGAAGGTGAAACTGAAAAGGTGTTTACAAAATCCGTTACCGTTCATAGTGACGTTAATAATCTTAAAGCACCCAAATATAAATACCTTTCAAACAGTGAAGACGACCTTGCTAAACTTAGCGAATACGAACAAAAAGCACTTGAAGCGTCTTACGTGGACGCTACCGCTCAGGATAAAGAAAGCATTTATATCGACGAAACTTATACCGTTCCTTCGGTTGAAAGTTTAGTTGATTTAGGTTCTTTTTCATATACTCAGTATAAAAAGACGGTAAACTATTCCGTTCCTGGCAACACGAGTTATAGCACGGCAACCGCAAGCGGTTCGTCAAACTTAACTTTCACAATTACCAAAGTTGGAACGTATAGATTTTACGTTTTACTTTCTATCGACGAGATTGACGGTAGAAACTTTAACATTTCGGTAAGCAAACTCAAAGAGTATCACGACGGTTTTTATACCGTAAAAAGAGCGAGTGACAGCAAGCGTTTATATTTTAGCGGTAACAGATACTATTTTGACGAAGACTTAAAAGACGAATACAAACCCGAAAATGAAGAGACGGACGTTGTTAAGGGCGATCTCGTAGTTCCTATTTTCGAATTTACTATTGAAAACGCAGGCCCTAACGTTAAAATTACTTCTTCCTATCAAGAAAACGGCTATATCGGTCTTGAATATAGTATAACCAGCGTAAAGGTATCGGGCAATGAAGTTAGCACTTCGTACGCTCTTAAATATAAAGAAAGCGAAACTGCCGAGTGGGTTGATGCTACCGAAGAGTTTGACGAAAGTGAAAAGACTTTCACTCCTGAAAAGCAAGGCTACTATAAACTTGTAGTTACCGCTATTGATAGCGACGGTAAAACCAAAACTAACGAAACCAAAGAAATTAAAGTTGTTCAAAAGTTTGAAACGGTTGAGTATAAAACGGGTTTTAACGACTGGATAAGCGTTAACTACGTTCCTTTTATCTTCCTTTGCATATCGGGTGTGTGCCTTATAGCGATTGTGCTTTTACTAGTTATTAAACCAAAACAAAAATCAACTACTAATAAAGTTGAAGAAGATAAATAAAATTAAGCACGGCGTAAACCGTGCTTTTTTTGAAAGATTATGAAAAATTTTAAGTGTAATAAAAGTCAAAAACTATCTAAGTTCTTAATGGCTGAATACGGGGCTTATACGACTTATTCTACCATTATGAAACTAATTAGAAATAAAGATATAAAACTTAACGGCAAACGCGTAGGGAAAGACGTGATGCTTAGCGTAGGCGACCTTTTAGAAGTTTATTACGACGGTGAAGTTAAATCTTACCAGCCTATTTTTGATAGTTTAGGCGTTTTAGTTTTTAATAAACCACCAACTATAACCAGCGAAGATTTTGAAAGTGAAGTTCAAAAAGTTTACGGCGATATCAAACTTTGCCATAGGCTTGATAGAAACACGGCTGGGCTTTTGGTTTTAGCAAAAGGCGACGCCTATTTTGAAATGCTTTCCGCCTTGAAAAACCGCGAAATCGACAAGTTTTATAGTGCCGAAGTGTACGGCAAGTTGGCTGTAAAAAAAGCGCGTTTAACGGCGTATTTAGTTAAAGACGCTACTACTTCCCAAGTTAAAATTTTCGACCAAAAGGTAGAGGGTAGCGTTAAAATAATTACCGAATACGAAGTTCAAAAAGAATATGAAGAAACGAGCGTTTTATCGGTAAAACTAATAACGGGTAAAACGCATCAAATACGCGCCCATCTTGCTCATATAGGTCACTTTATCGTAGGTGACGGTAAGTACGGCGACAATGAAATTAACAAAAAATTAAAAGTAAAACGCCAAAAACTTACTGCGTATAAAATAAAATTTAACTTTAATAAAGAAAGTAAACTATATCCGCTTAACGACGTTACCGTTGAAATAAAACCAAATTAAAACGCCCGATAGGGCGTTTTTTAATTGATTTCAAGTTCTTTGTGCGCGTTTGGTATAACGGTTATAGTTTTGTAATTTTCATACGTTACCGCACCCAAATTTTTACCGCCTTGCTTTTTTACGTAACGGCGTTTAGCGTAGTCAACTTGAAGTTTATCTTGCTTTCCGCCCTGCGAATAATATGCGCAAATTTCAGCGCAAATTTTAATAACGTTTTCGGGAATTTCGTTACCGCCCGTATTGACGATAAGGTGTGACGAGTGGTAGTTTTTAACGTGAAACCAACAGTCGTTTTTATCGGCAAGCGTTAAAAGTTTATCGTTTTGCAAGTTGTTTTTGCCAAGGGTGGCGGTAAAGCCTAAAACTTGGTATTTTTTAAATTTAACGGTATCTTTTTGCTTTTTCGCCTTTTTGTTTTGTTGGCTTTTTATTATGCCGATAGAAATAAGTTCTTGCCGTATATCTTCAATTTCTTGCTTGTTTTCGGCTTGGTCAAGGTAAAACTTAACCGATAAAATATAGTTTAATTCTTCTTCCGCACTTTCAATTTGGCTTTTTGAAATTTGAACGGCGGACTTTTTCTTTTTATACGCCTTAAAATACCTTTGCGCGTTTTGTTGCGGGGTTAACGTATCGTCAAGCGAAATTTCTATATTGCCACCGTCAAAATAATCCACAAGCGAAACTTTGGTTAAACCTTTTTTAACGAGATAAATTTGCGAAGTTATAAGTTCGCCGTACTTTTTATAAACTTCAAAATCTCTACTTTCTAAAATGCGCTCATTAAGGGTGGTTAGCCTTTTATTAAGCCTTTTTTCATAGCCTAAAATAGCGTTCATAACCCCACTTTTTAACCCTTTTAGAAAGTTTAAGTTTTCCGTTTTAGAGTAAACGCTTTCGATTGCCTTGTCAAGTGTTTCATAGGTATGCCTTTGCCCGTCAACAGAAAGGTAATTAAAGGGGTAAAAATCTAATTTAACCCCGTCGTCAATAACCGTGGGTAACGTAGTTTGGTTTATAAATTCCTTAAAAATTTTATATGCCTTTTCGCCGTTGTAATCGCTTAAAAGTTCAATACGGTAGGCAATTTCACGTGCGGTAATAGGCGAGAAGTCGGCAAAACTTTGCAAAATATATAAGTCAAGCGCGCCACCAGCGTAACTGTTAAAAACACGCTCAGCGTCCTTTGAAAAAGCCGAAATTTTATTTTGTTTATTAGGCGGAGAGTATTTAGCACCCGTTAAAATTAGCCTTTTACCGTCTATGTCTTGCGACTGCTTGCTTGCGCCTAAAATAACGCCGTTTTTAGTAAAAAATAGGTTGGAGTATTTGCCCATAATTTCGGCGTAAAGGGCGTAAACTTCACTGTCTTGCAAATCGTTTTTGTTAGTTAGCGAAATTTTAATAATTCTATCGTCGTTAAAAACTTCAACTCCGGTAATTTCAGCGCCCGATAAATACTTTCTAAGTAGCATGCAAAAATTAAAGGCAACGTCAGGATTTGGTTTTTCGCTATCCGTTATCGAAACCCTTGCAAACTTAGCGTTAGTAGAAATTACGACTCTAAGCGGAGTATCTTTATACACTAATAAGTCTACTTCTTCTACCGTGGGCTGAAATATTTTGTTTATTTTAGCGCCTACTAAACGTTTAGAAAGGTGTTCGGTGGTGCGCCTTATGGTAAATAAATCTTGTGGCATAGTTAACTCTTAACGATTTTTTATGTATATATTATATATTCTTATTAACTTTTTGTAAATTAAAAGTTGAAATTAGTCTTAAAAACTTTACAATAGCGGTTAACTTTGTTAAAATATATAAAGTTAATTATAATTCTAAGGAGAATTTTATGAAATATACTGTTAAACCCGCTGAAAAAAGCATTGTTAAGGTAGCAATCACCTTAAACACTAAGGAATGGAACGAAGCGCAACTTAAAGCATACGCTAAAACTAAGGGCAAATTTAATATCCCTGGTTTTAGAAAAGGCAAAGCACCTAAAAACGTTATTGAACAAATGTACGGCAAAGGCGTATTCTACGAAGAAGCAATCAATACTTCTTTCTCTCAATACTACTTTGAAATTTTAGATAAAGAAAAAGATATTGAACCTATTGATAGACCTGAAATCGAAATTGAAAAACTTGACGATAAGGGTATCACTATGGTTGCGTTAATTCCCGTTAAGCCCGAAGTAACTCTTGGCGAATATAAAGGTATAACTATTGATAAAGTTGAGTATAATGTAACTAAAAAAGACGTTGACGCTGAACTTGACCGCCTTGTTAAAAGAAACGCAAGAGAAGTTTCCGTTGATAACCGCCCCGCTGAAAAGGGCGATATTACCGTAATTGATTACAGTGGTAGTATTGACGGTGTTAAGTTTGACGGCGGTACGGCTGAAAAACAAAACTTAGAACTTGGCTCTAACACCTTTATTCCTGGGTTTGAAGACGGGGTTATCGGTATGAATATCGGCGAAGAAAAGGATATTGCCGTTAAGTTCCCTGAAAACTACGGCGCAGAAGAATTAAAGGGTAAAGACGCTGTGTTTACCGTTAAACTTCACGAAATTAAAGTTAAAGAATATCCTGAAATTAACGACGAGTTTATTAAAGAGGCTACTGGCGAAGAATCTGTTGACGCGTTCAAAAAGGCAACCAAGAAAAAACTTAAAGAAGCGAACGACAAGCGCGCTAAGGCTGAAACCGAAGATAAACTTATTGAAAAAATTACTGAAACTTCAAGCGTTGACGTTCCAGCAGTTTTAGTTGAAAGGCAAATAGACAATATGGTACAAGATATGGAATACCGTATGATGTATCAAGGTTTAAGGCTTGACGACTATCTTAAATATACCAACCAAACCCGTGAAGATTATAGAAATTCTTTCCGCGTTCAGGCTGAAAAACAAGTTAAAACTCAACTTGTAATCGACAAGATTTTAACCGTTGAAAACATTAAGGCAACCGAAGAAGAAATCGACGAAAAGATTAAAGAACAAGCAACCGCTATGAACAAAGAGTTCGACGAGTATAAAAAATCAATGAACGAGCGTCAAATTTCTTACTTTGAAAACAACGCTACCATTGAAAAACTTTTCGCTTTCTTAACGGCAAACAATAAAATTGACTAAGGGGTAACAAATGGCACTTATACCTATGGTTGTAGAGCAAACCAACAAAGGCGAACGCTCTTACGATATATATTCTCGCTTACTTGAAGACAGAATTATTATGCTTTCAGGAGAGATTGACGACGCTACCGCAAACACAGTAGTTGCCGAACTTATCTATCTTGAAGGCAAAGACCCTGATAAAGATATTTGCATCTATATAAATAGCCCCGGTGGTTCAGTAACGGCAGGGCTTGCAATATACGATACTATGAACTACGTTAAGTGTGACGTTTCAACTATTTGTATCGGTATGGCTGCATCAATGGGCGCGTTTCTTCTTTCAAGCGGAACTAAGGGTAAAAGATACGCACTACCTAACAGCGAGATAATGATACACCAACCCTTAGGTGGAGCGCACGGTCAGGCAAGCGATATTAAAATTCAAGCCGACCATATCCTTAAAATTAAAGAAAAACTCAATAAAATTTTATCAAAAAACACCGGCAAGGCTGTTGAGGAAGTCGAAAAAGATACCGATAGGGATAACTACTTATCCGCCGAGCAAGCACTTGAATACGGTTTAATTGATAAAATATTTTATCAACGCTAAATCTACAACTTTTTTGCAAAGCAAAAAAATATAACTTTGCCTTACGGCAAAATATAACTTTGGCATAGCCAAAATATATCTTTTACCAAAGGTAAAAATATCACTATTATAAGGAGAGTTATGGCTAACAACGAAAACTTAAATAACGGGCTATATTGCGCATTCTGCGGTAAACCCAAAGAACTTGCAAGCAAACTTGTTGCAGGCCCTAACGGGCTTTATATTTGTGACGAGTGCTTGGAAATTTGCAACAGTATATTAGAAGAAGAAAATCAAGCGTTAGACGTTGAGGCAGTTGAACTTAAAAAGCCCAAACAAATCAAAGAAGAACTTGACAGTTATATCGTAGGGCAAGACAAGGCTAAAAAAGTGTTGTCGGTAGCCGTTTATAACCATTATAAACGCATAAACGCCAAACTTAAAGGCGATAAAGACGATTGTACCGAAATAGAAAAATCTAACATTTTGCTTTTAGGCCCTACGGGTTCGGGTAAAACCTTGCTTGCAAGAACGCTTGCTAAAATATTAAACGTTCCTTTCGCCGTGGCTGACGCTACTACTTTAACCGAGGCGGGCTACGTTGGGGAAGACGTTGAAAATATCCTTCTTAAACTTATTAAAAATGCCGACTACGACATTGCGCGCGCTGAACGCGGTATAGTTTATATTGACGAGATTGACAAAATTGCAAGAAAGAGTGAAAACGTTTCAATCACGCGTGACGTTTCTGGTGAAGGCGTTCAACAAGCGTTACTTAAAATTATCGAGTCAACGGTTGCGTCAGTTCCACCACAAGGCGGAAGAAAACACCCCCAACAAGAACTTATTCAAATTGATACCACTAACATTTTGTTTATTTGCGGTGGTGCTTTCGTTGGGCTTGATAAGATTATTGAAAAGAGAAAAGACGCGTCAAGTTTAGGTTTTGGCGGTAACGTTAGCGTTAAATCAAACGCATCTTCGGCAGTTTTGGCTGACGTTCAGCCCAGCGACCTAACCAAATACGGTTTAATTCCCGAATTCGTTGGTAGAGTTCCCATTACCGTTTGTTTAGACCCGCTTGACGAAACCGCGCTTGTAAAAATTATGACCGAGCCTAAAAACGCTCTCGTTAAGCAGTATAAAAAACTTATCGGTATGGACGAGTGCGATTTAGAAGTAACCGACGGTGCCGTTTACGAAATTGCTAAAAAGGCAATCGAACTCAAAACGGGCGCAAGGGGACTTAGAACTATTTTTGAAAACGTAATGCTTGACTGTATGTACGATATCCCCAGCGAAAACGCTGAAAAAGTTGTTATTGACGAAGACGTTATAAAGGGGCTTAAAAAACCGTCAGTCATTTATAAAAAAGCCATATAAAATAAAAAATAAAACTCTCACGAAAGTGAGAGTTTTTTATTATATTTCTTCAAACAATTTCATTTTAGTTTTTCTTAAAAACCAACCTATAAGGCGGGGAGCGGTTCTTGGGAAGAACTTATACATAAAGTTCATAAGGTGCGCGTCAACCCCGATTATTACACGCTTTTTGCCCTTACTTGCTTTACTAATTATTTTTTTAGCAACTTTATTTGCAGGGGCGGAAATTTTATCTATAATACTAAGTTCCGTTTGGTTTGCGTTTTGGTTACGCATAACGTTAGTTTTAGTAAATCCGGGCATAACGGTAACGACTTTAACTTTTTTGTTTTCAAGCCCCAAACACTCAGAAAATCTAACGCCTGCTGATTTTGTTGCCGAGTAAAGCGAAACGCCACTAAACGGGCATAGGGCTGACGAACTTAAAACGTTTATTATGATAGAATTTTCTCTTTTAGTTAGTTCTTCTAAAAAAGTTCCGCACGAATTTACTATCGATAAAAAATTTGTGTTTATAACCGTTTCGGCTTGCTTATTAACCGTTTTATCAAATTTTGAAAATTTAGGAAGTACGCCGGCGCAGTTGATAAGCGCGGTAATTTCTACGCCTTTTTCACTTAAAAAACTTTTAATATTTTCAAAACTATCTATATTAGAAACGTCTTCAACAAAGGGGATAAAATTGTCACCAACTTCTTTTTTTACCCTTTCAAGTTTTTCTTTATTTCGCGCAACGCCTATAACTTTACAGCCGTAACCTAAAATTAAAATTTTGCTAATTTCTTCGCCGATTCCTGACGATGCGCCCGTCACTAAAACGGACGTGTGCATATTAAAATATTTGTTCATATCTACATTTTAGCATAAAAGTTTTACTAAATACAGTAATTTAATAAAATACTTGCAAAATACTACTAAATATTATATAATAACTAAACTATGCAAGAAATTATAAATAAACAACAAAATAGTGAAGAAATTAGTCATTTTGGAATACCTACCGTTGCGGTAAGGGGCAAAGTAATATTCCCCGGAGTTTATACTACCATTGACGTTGGCAGAATTAAATCGCTTTCTGCGGTGAACGCCTCAATCAAAGGGGATAAAATTATCTTTTTAGTAACGCAAAAAGACGTGTTAGTGGACACCCCCACGGTAAGCGATTTATACAGCGTTGGCGTTGTGTGTAAAGTGGGTAACCTACATAAAATAGCAACTGAAAATTTTAGGCTTACGGTAGAAAGTTTATACCGCGCAAAAGTTATAAACGGCAACGATAACGGCGATTTTTTAACTTTTAACGTAGAAAAAATTGAAGAAGATAACGATTTTTCGCCCGAAGTTGATGCGTATTTTAGGCGCAGTAAAGATTTGTTTAGGGAAACTTCGTCAGTTCTTCAAAAGTTCAATAAAGAAAGCGCGCTTAAAATAAACGCTATTGAAAACGTTACGGATTTTATAAATTCGGCGTCTTTTAACCTACCGTTTAAGGAAAAAGACAAGCAACGCCTTTTAGAAATTGAAAGCCTTCAAGGTAGAATTAAGTTATTTTACGAACTTTTATGCTATGAGGCGGAGATTGTTAAAGCGGATAAAATTATATCTGCACGCGTTAAAGAAAGCGTAGAAAAAAACCAAAAAGAATTTTATCTTCGCGAGCAAATTAAAGCAATTCACGAAGAACTTGGTGACGACGTTAAGGAAATTGAACAATTAACCGAAAAAATCAAAGCCAAAAATATGCCCAAAGAAAGCGAAGAGAAAGTTCTTGCGGAACTTCAAAAAATGAGCAAAATGGCTCCGTCATCTCCCGACTATACCGTTCTTCGCTCGTATATTGACTGGGTTATCGACCTACCATTTGATAACGAAAGCGTTGACACCGAAGACCTTAAAGAGTGCAAAAAAGTGCTTGAAGACGACCATTTCGGTTTAGAAAAGGTTAAAGAAAGAATTATAGAATATTTAGCGGTATTAAAACTTACCAAATCTCTTAAAGGCCCTATTCTTTGCTTAGTTGGTCCGCCGGGGGTTGGTAAAACTTCGGTTGCTAAATCGGTTGCAAGGGCGCTTAACCGCAAACTCGTTAGAATGAGCCTTGGCGGTGTAAAAGACGAGGCTGAAATTAGAGGGCACAGAAAAACTTATATCGGCGCAATGCCGGGTAGAATTATCTACGGTATGAAAGAGGCGGGCGTTATTAACCCCGTGTTCTTGCTTGACGAAATCGATAAACTTTCAACTGATTTAAGGGGTGACCCTGCAAGCGCGTTGCTTGAAGTTTTAGACCCCGAGCAAAACGATACTTTCCGTGATAGATACCTTGAAATTCCATATAATCTTCAAAAAATTATGTTTATAACTACGGCAAACACGCTTGACACTATTCCCGCGCCACTTCTTGACCGTATGGAAATTATAAACCTTTCAGGTTACACCGAAGAAGAAAAAATTCAAATAGGAATTAAGTATTTAGCACCTAAACAAAGTGCGCTTAACGGCTTAACGGATAAAAATATACGCTTTACCGAGGACGCTATTAGAGAAATTATAGTAGGCTATACGGGTGAGGCTGGCGTTAGAAAACTTGAACAGCAAGTTGGTGCAATTTGTAGAAAGGTTGCCGTTAAGGTTGCCGAAAACGGTAAATACCGCAAGCAAATTATTACAAAAGACAACGTTAAAAACTATCTTGGCGCTAAAAAATACGAAAGCGAAGAAAAACTTGAAGAAAGTAGCGTTGGTTCGGCAACTGGGCTTGCGTGGACGGCGCTTGGCGGAACTACCTTAACTATTGAAGTTGCGCTTATGAAAGGTAAGGGTAATTTACTTCTTACCGGTAAACTTGGCGAAGTTATGCAAGAAAGCGCAAAAACCGCGCTTGGATATTTGCGTTCAAATGCGGAACTTTTTGGTATAGATAGCGAAATTTTTGACAAAACGGATATTCACGTTCACGTTCCCGAAGGTGCAACCCCGAAAGACGGGCCAAGTGCAGGCATAACGCTTGCTACCGCTTTACTTTCAGCACTTACGGGTAAAAAAGTTAAACGCAATATAGGTATGACGGGCGAAATTACTTTAAGGGGTAACGTGCTTAAAATAGGCGGGCTTAAAGAAAAATCACTTGCGGCGTTTAGGCTTGGCATACGTGAAATAATAATTCCTAAGTCAAACGAAAAAGATTTAGAAGAAATTCCAAGTGAAATTAAAGGCAAAATCAATTTTATTGCCGTAGAAAACGCACTTGAAGTGTTTGAAAAGGTGTTTGAAAAACAATGATTATAAAAGACGCAAAATTTATAACGTCGGTAGCGGATAGAAAAAACTTTTTGGTAGCCGACAAGCCTATAATTGCCGTGTGTGGAAAGTCCAACGTGGGCAAAAGTTCGCTAATTAACGCGCTTGCAAACAAAAAGGGGCTTGCAAGAACTTCTGTTACGCCAGGTAGAACAAGGCTTATAAACTACTTTGATTTCGGCGAGTTTATTTTGGCGGATTTACCGGGGTACGGCTTTGCAAAAGTAAGCGACGGCGAAAAGAAAAAATGGGCAAAACTTATGGAAGAATACTTTGCTTGCGACAAGGCGCTAAATCACGTTATTATGCTTGTTGATATTCGCCACGACCCCACGCGTGACGATTTAGCAATGATAAACTATCTTCATAATTACGCTCTTCCTTTTACGGTTGTTGCAACCAAGGCGGATAAAATAGGTAAAACCAGAATTTTTGATAGAATTAAATCAATAGGTAACTATTTAGCAATAGGTATGGATAGCGTAATTGCAACGTCGTCGGAATCGGGATACGGAAAGGATAAACTGCTTGCAAAAATCGAGCACGTTTTAGATGTTTTGAAAGACGCTTTTTATAATCAAGAAGACAACGAAATATAAGAATAAAAAAAGCGACTTTAATCGTTTTTCTATATAACACACGATAGTTTTTTGTATATTGACAAAAGGGGTATGTTTTGATACACTAAATAAGCTATATATAGTAAGGAGAGTTATAATGAAAATCATAAGTAAAATTTTAACGGTTAGTTTAATTTTTATTTTATCATTAACGGCAAGCGCTTGTTCGCATACTTGCAAGTTTGATAAACAAGATGCAAGCGCAGATTTTTTTGTTAGTGAGGCTACTTGTACTGAAAGCGCTAAATACTTTTTATCGTGTGAGTGCGGTCTAAAAGGTATGGAAACTTTTAATTACGGCGAGCCCTTAGGTCACGATTACGGCTGGTGGAGTGAAGACGGTAACGGTAACCGTGTTAGACAGTGCAGTAGAGATAGTTCGCATACCCTTTCACAAAGGTTAGACGCTTGGGATGACGACGGCGTTCTAAAAATTCTTACTATCGGCAACAGTTTCTCGGTAGACAGTATGGAATACGTTTACGACATTGCAAAAGCGACGGGCGTTTCGATGGTTGAACTTGGCAATTTATACTACGGTTCTTGTACGCTTGAAACTCACTTAAACAAAGCGTTAACCGACGATAGGGAATATACTTTCTATACTTGTGAAGATAGTTCGGGCTGGGTTGCTAATAGAGAGCGTTCACTTAAATACGCAGTTCAGTATAACGACTGGGACTTTATAAGTTTTCAACAAGGAAGTTTAGCAAGCGGTAAGGCTGAAACTTATGATTATCTTGAAGACCTTATTGAATTTGTTAAACCTTTATGCTCCAACGAAAACGTTCAGTTTGGTTGGCATATGACTTGGGCTTACCAAGGCGATTCTGATAGATATCCTCAGCGCTACGAAAATCAAACCGCTATGTACGAGTTGATAACCGGCGCAGTTCAATCAAAGGTTTTACCGCGCGAAGATATGTCGTTTGTTATTCCTAACGGCACGTCGATACAAAACGCAAGAACTTCTTACGTTGGCGATACGCTCACGCGTGACGGGCATCACCTTTCTTATGATAAAGGCAGGTTTATTGCAAGCGTTACCACGGTAGCAGCGCTTATAGGTATTGATTACGAAAATATTGATTTAAGCGAAGTGTTTGACGATGAAAAATTCGTTCAACTTGCGTTAGAGAGCGCTAAAAACGCTGTTTTAGCACCGTTTAGCATAACTCAGTCACAAATAACTGAATAATAGAAAAAGCGACCTATAAGGTCGCTTTTTTAATTACTTTCTTTCTGGTAACAACGGTTTTTCGCCGTAAAATTTAATTCGCGCTTGAACAAGTGATTGTGACGCGCTTTTTGGTGGAAGTGACGACGAGCGATAGTCAAACGCCATAGTAAAATCCTTTAAATTTTTTTGAACTTCTTTGGCGCTTTCTTTTTGCTTGTTGTATAAAACTTCTAAAAACTCTTTTGCGTATTTGTGGGCTTTGGGCGCGTTTTCAATAAGCCTTATATAGTCGGGATAGCAAAAACCTTTTACGGTATTAAACTGCTCTCTAAACCTTTGGTCGTCACCATAAAGGCGGGCAACCGTTTCAAAGTAACGGCTCATATTAAACTCAATTTTACGGCA
>JAZLBK010000010.1:0-4812 GCA_045613665.1 Christensenellaceae bacterium
CGATAGCCGCCATTTTAAGACCGCCCGCCGCAGACGAACAACCTATAATTTTATCAAAAACGGGAACTTCACCAAGTTTTTCACAAAGCAATTCAAACGCCTTTTGATAGCCGATAGAAATATCCGTATCCACCGTGGTGAAGTGACTTGCCGTTGCAATAACGTCTTGAACGTCAGTATCAACAGCCGTCAACTTAGTAAAGGTAGAACCGAAATCTATCATAAGATAACGGCTCATTAAATTACTCTCCTAAAATTGCTTTAATGTCAGGAAGGGTTTCTTCAATAGGAACGCCAGGCCCGTAAATTTTAGTAAAGCCCATGTTTTCAAAACGCTTTTTAACGTCGTCAAAATTCTGCTTGCCAACTACGATATTTCCGCCAACGAAAAGGGGAATATCGCCTATGCCTGCCTCAATACAGTTTTCTCTCATACCCCTACAATCAATTTCACCTTGACCGTAAAGAGAAGAAACCATAATAAGGTCGGCGTTGGTTTCGATAGCGGCGTTAATAAAATCTTCTTGCGAAGATAATACGCCGATATTTACTACGTTATACCCTTCGTTTTTCAAAACGTATTCTATTATCTTGTTTCCTACGGCGTGAACGTCAGCACCGATTACGCCAATAACTATTGTTTTCATAATTTCACCTTCAAAATTAGTATTAAGTTTATTTTAACACTTATGAAAATATCTTTCAATAAAATAATACAAATAAAGTTATAATAGTTATAATGATTTGTTATAACTATAAACAGGGTATAAATTTAATAGAATAGAATATAAAAATTTTTATAAAAGAAAATGGCGTAGTGATTTTTTTTATCACTACGCCACGTGTTTAGTGGTGATTATTTATTTTTGTAAACTTGTTTTGCTACTTCTATAAACGCTCTACACGATTTAGTAAGGTAGCGGTTTTTCTTATAACCTATAAACATACTTCTTTTAACGTTAGCGGTGTCGAGTTTGTAAAATAGGCAACTGTTGTCGCTTGCGTAAATTGCAAGAATATCGGTAATGAAAGCAACGCCCATGCCCGCGCGCGTCATATTATAAGAAGTTATGAGTTGGTCAAGTGTAATTCTAACTTTTGGCTCAAATTTTGCCTCTTCAAAAATCGTTTGAGCCCTTCTTTGCATATCGTTGCCCTTTTTCATTAAGATAAAGTTTTCGTTTGCAAATTGATTAACGTTAACGGTAGGGCAGGTATTCAAAAGGTGTTTTCCGTTTTTAAGGTCTTCAAGCGTTAAAGTATAATCTTTCAGTTGGTTGTTTATTTTGAAAGAGTTTGGAACGGCAAGAAGTATCATTTCGTCGAATAACGGCTCGGAAGAGTAAAGGGTTTTATCAAAATCGTGTGCAATTAAAAGGTCAATTCCTTCGGTAAGCAAAAGTTTGCGTAAGTCGGGAGAGTTGGACTCTACTATTTCCACCTTAATGCCTTGGTATAGTTCAGAAAACTTCATAATGATTTCAGGCGTAATAAACGAAGAAACGAAATTTTCTCCGCTTACCGTTAACGTGCCCGTTTTAAGTTCGTTAACGTCGGCAAGTTCTTCAAGCATTTTTTTCTTGATTGAGCGAATATCTTCTATTGCAGAAATGTATATTTTGCCAGCGTCCGTTAACGAAATAGGTAACGTTGAACGGTCAAATAAGGTAACGCCCAAACTTTTTTCTACCTTTTTAACTATGGCAGAGAGGGCGGGTTGAGAAACGAAGTTCTTTTTTGCCGCTACCGAAAAACTCTTGGCTTTATAGACTTCGTAGACGTAATCAGATGGTTCCATGACCACTCCTTATTATAAGAAATTATTTTTTGTATTGTTCAATACCTTGCTCGAAAAGGTCGTTGCCCATAGAGTCGTAGGTAACAATTGCGTAAAAATCTTCAACTTCTAAGCGGTGAATTGCTTCTGCGCCAAGGTCTTCGTACGCTATAACTTCGCATTTTTTAACCGATTCCGAAATTTGTGCGGCAGCGCCACCGATAGCCGAAAGATAAACTGCGCCGTATTTAGGTAAGCAGTTCTTAAAGTCGTCACTTCTTGGGCCTTTACCTATCATAACCTTTAATCCTTCTTTAAGAAGTTGTTCGGAATACGGGTCCATTCTGTAACTTGAAGTGGGGCCAGCCGAACCGATTGCTCTGCCGGGTTTTGCAGGTGTAGGGCCAACGTAATAAATAACGGAATTATTTACGTCAAGCGGTAAACTTTCGTTTTTTGCTAAAAGTTCGCAAAGGCGTTTGTGAGCAGCGTCTCTACCGGTATAAATTACGCCGGAGATATAAACTTCGTCGCCTATTTTTAATTTTTTAACTTCTTCGGGATTTACAGGGCTTTTCAAATAAACTTTCATACTATCCTCCTATTAAAGAGTGCAAGATTTGTGTCTTGCAGCGTGGCATTGAATATTGATTGCAACCGGAAGGCTTGCAATGTGGCAGGGGTGAACGTTAACCTTAACGGCAAGGCAGGTTTTAGTTCCACCAAAACCCATTGCGCCAACGCCCGTATTGTTAATAAGAGTTAAAAGTTCTTTTTCAAGTTGATTTGCAATCGGGTCACTACTTTCGTCGTCAATCTCGCGGAAAAGCGCTTCTTTTGCAAGAAGAGCACACTTTTCAAAGTTACCGCCTATACCAACGCCAACTACGAGTGGTGGGCAGGGTTTACCGCCTGCGTGGAACACCGTGTCAACAACTAATTTTTTAATGCCTTCAATACCGTCTGCCGGAATAAGCATTTTTACAAGCGACATATTTTCGCTACCGCCACCTTTGGGTGCAACGTCAATTTTGAACACGTCACCAGGAACGATTTTAACGTGAACTATTGCAGGAGTATTGTCTTTGGTGTTAACTCTATCGAGTGGGTGGCGAACAACTGATTTTCTTAAATAGCCTTCGGTGTAAGCCTTTCTTACGCCTTCGTTAACAGCTTCGTAAATATCTCCTTCAAAATATACTTCCGAGCCTATCGTTAAATAAACTACCGCAACGCCAGTATCTTGACAGATAGGAAGGTGTTTTTCTCTACCTAAATAAGCGTTTTCAACGATTTTGTTAATAACTTCTTTTGAAAGGGGAGATTGTTCTTCTTCACCCGCTTTTTTAAGAGCGTTAAGTACGTTTTCTGGAATGTTTTCGCAAGCGTCGATAAATAATTCTTTAATCTTTTCGCTTACTAATTTTAAGTCTATTTTTCTCATAAAATCTCCTTAATATTTTTATTATCTATACTAATTTAACACTATTTTATAACCTTGTCAATTACATTGATACTTCAATAGCGTTATTTGTTAAAAAATAAACGAAATTACGATAGATAAGTTTTTTATAATAAAATAGGGCGAGATAAAATTTCCCACCCTAATATATTTTTATAAATTATCTACCTTTTGCGTGGAAACATACGCCAACGGTGTCTGGGCCACAATGTCCGCCAATCGTGGGGTTAACAACGTGTATTTCCGTTTGTAAATCGTCGCCGTATTTTTCCTTTAATTTCTTTTGCATTTCTAACGCTAAATCGTACGCGTCGGCGTGCCCGATAATAACGCGATGTTCTTTGATGTTTTCTTGTAAGGTATCAACGTATTGCAAAACGGTTTTTAACGCTAAGCGTCTACCTTGGGCTTTTGCAATTGATTTCATAATTCCGTCAGCATTGATATTGATAATAGGGCGAATACCTAAAATTCCACCCATTGTGGCAGATAAATTGCTTACCCTACCGCTACGCGCAAAAAACTTCAAATCATCTGCGTAAAAATACGTGGCGAATTTATCAACTTCCTTGTCCGCCCAAGCGGTAATATCGTCGATAGTAGCGCCGTTTTTCGCCATCGTTGCTATTTCAATTGCAACGTTATAACTACCAATGCTTATTGCTTTGGTGTCAATGGCGCAAAATCTTCGTTCGGGATATTTCTCTTTAAGTTCTTGCACTGCAATATTCATTGCGTTAAATGTTCCACTCATTGCAGAAGAAAAGTGAACGTATAAAATATCTTTTCCATCTTGTAAAGTGGGCTCAAAATAATCAATATAAGTTTGTGGAGAAAGGGCAAACGTTTTAGGTATTTCGCCACCGCGCAACTGTTTGTAATAAGTCTTATAATCAAACTTTTCAAAATCAATATAAGGATAAACGTCAATACCGTTTTTTAACGTATAGGGCATACTAATAAGTTTATAGCCGTATTGATTTGCGATTTCGGGCGTAACGTCAGTATTAGTGTCAGTAAATAACTGGTACATAAAATTTTCCTTTTGTAATTTTTTTTAAAACAAAATCATAAATTTATTTTACTTTGCTCTATTATAAATAAAATAAAAAATTATGTCAATAAATATCGTATTTTTTAGAAATTTAGTTAAAGTTTAAGAAATTTGTCGAACTTTTAGAAAAAGTAATTTTGTTTTATATAAGCGTTTATTAAGTGATTTTTACGCGTTTGTTAAGAGATACAACCGAAACCCTACAAGTAAGTTAGCCAAACTCCTGACCTTTGGTTCGGCGTCGCAACACGCAAAATAAGTCAAGCGTTAACCTTAAAGGTAAACGCTTAAACAAAAAAGCGGTTGCTCCTTTTTCCCAAAAATCTTTTGCAAACAAAATATTTTCGGGAGCCCTAAATTTAATTTTGGTCTACGAAACACAAAAATCAGAGTTCTTAAAGTAAGCAAAAAAGGTAGATGGTTGTATCCATCTACCTTTTTTGGCGCGCCGTAAGAGATTCGAACTCCTGACCTTTGGTTCCGTAGACCAACGCTCTATCCAGCTGAGCTAACGGCGCA
>JAZLBK010000011.1:0-6179 GCA_045613665.1 Christensenellaceae bacterium
TTGCTTTTTTTCTGCCAAATCCACAAAAGTTCGTCGATAGACGACTTGAAAAAGGTTTTTCTAATAGTGAGTATAGGAAACTCTTTTTGAAGGTCGTATCTATTTACAACACCAAACTTTTTAACGGTGTGCGCGGGCGTACCGTCAGCCCAGCGTGGACGAACGTTTTGGTCGGTATCCCAGTAACCGTTTTCAATAATATCTTTGCAGTTTTCTATAAAAATTTTATCAGCGTAACTCATAATTTCTTCCCTTTTGTAATTTTACCACATCAAAAGATAATTGTAAAGGCTAAAAAGCGTCCTTTTCTTTATCTTTGAATTTTTTTGCAATAATTTTCGCCCTTATTGAGTAAGGCGTTATTTTTGAAAGTAGCGCTACCGCCTTGTTGTAAAGCCCCGGCACGCAAACGGTTTTGTTTTTTGAAAGGGCTTTAAGCCCCGCCTTTACGATATATTCGGGCGGTTTTTGAGAAAGCCTACCTTGTAAACCTTGGCTTTTTATATCTTCAATCACGTCTTTTCTTGTAGGAACGCTACTTGGACAAAGCAAGGTTATTTTAACGCTTTTGTCGTTTAGTTCCTTTTTAAGCCCTTTATAAAAATAAATAAGGGCGGACTTGGTTGCCGAATACTCTTGAAAATACGGCATAGGCGTTAATCCGCAAGCCGAAGACACAACGAGTATATCTAATTTTTCCGCCCTGTTTTCAAAGGCGAATTTGGTAGTTGATAACGCCCCTTCAAAATTAACGCGCGCTTGACGGGTTAGTTTATCTTGGTCGTATTTGATAAACGCCTTACGCGTATCAATTCCCGAAACGTAATAAAGCCCATTTACTAAAACGCCTAAACTTTGAAGTTTACAAAAAGCGTTAATTCTATCTTCACTACTCGTTAGGTCAAGTGGTAAAGTTATAACTTTAATTTTATCGTTAAGAGCAGTAATTTCATTTTTAAGAAGTTGAAGTTTATTCTCGCATCTACTTGAAATTACGAGATTTTCTCCCCTTTTCGCAAGCGCAATACAAAAGGCTTTACCTATAACGCCAGTTGCACCAAAAACTAAACTAAATTCCATACTTAATCAAAAAACGCTCCCGTTTTTTTAATTTCTTCCCTAATTTTTTCAATTGCTTTTTTTTCAATACGCGATATGTACGAACGCGAAATTTTAAGTAACTTTGCAACTTCGCGCTGTGGTAGTGGCGTAACGCCTTCAAGACCGTATCTTAGTTTTATAACCACGTATTCCCTTTGAGTTAAGCATCTTTTTACTATAAGTAAAAACTTTTTGTTTTGCGTTTTAATTTCCACTTGTTCTACAAGCGGTTCTTTATCGTCGGGAATTAAATCCATAAGCGTTAGTTCGTTGCCGTCTTTATCCGTTCCTACGCTGTCTGAAAGCGAAACGTCTTTAATCCGTTTTTTATTTGAACGAAGTAACATTAAAATTTCATTTTCTATACATTTTGCCGTATAAGTTGCAAGAAGAGTATTTTTTTCGGGATTATACGTGTTTATCGCCTTTATAAGCCCGATAGTCCCAGTTGAAATCAAATCGTCGTTATCATAAGCACCCTGATATTTTTTAACGACGTGTGCAACCAGCCTTAAATTGTGCTTTATGAGTTTTTCTTTTGCGGATAAATCGCCAAACTTTTTAAATTTTTCAAGGCACTCTTTCTCTTCTTCTTGCGATAGCGGTTTGGGAAAACAATCGCCTGCAATACTACCGCAAAAAAACAGTAACTTACCGACTATAAAATTGATAAATTCTAAAAACATAAATTTACTCCTTAGTGGAGTTTATGTTGAATTTTATCGAATTATACTATATCGCGTCGTAATATATCCCCTTTTTGAAGTTGCAAATCGGTATAAAGCAAAAGTTTTTGCTGAACTACTTTTGCGTCGCTTACTTGGTTGCCATTTTCGTCTTCTAAACGCTCAACTATAATCTTTTTATTAAAATTATCGCTTGGCGATAGAACCTCTAAAACGTCACCCACCTTAAAGCGATTTCGCATTTCTAAAATTACCGCCTTTTTAGTTTGGTCGTATCCTAAAACCGACGCTATAAATAAACTATTGCCCGTTGACTGACTGTTTTCATAGTTTACCGTATCGTCGTTTTTACCAAACGCGTAAGCGGTTGTAAAGGCACGGTGAAAGGTCTTTTTAAGTTCCGTTTGATATAATGGATTTTCTTTGTATTTATCGCCTATTTTATAATACTCGTCAATTGCTCTACGATAAGCGTTAATTACCGTTGCAAGATAATATTCCCCTTTCATACGCCCTTCAATCTTAAAAGAGTTAATGCCAGCCGATACCATTTGACCGATATAGTCAAGTAAATTTAAGTCTTTGCTGTTAAGAATATAAGTTCCCCTTTCATCTTCTTCAACGGGGTAAAAATTACCGTCTTTACCCACTTCTTTTATGGCGTAATTCCAACGGCATGCCTGAACGCACTCTCCACGATTACCGTCACGCCCCGTAAGGTAACCCGACAGTAAACAACGCCCGCTGTAACTTATACACATAGCGCCGTGAATAAAGGCTTCAAGTTCAGTTCCGTTTAGACCGTTTGAAATTTCCTTAATCTCACTAAGTGAAAGTTCACGCGCCAAAACGATACGCTTAACGCCTTGCTCTTCCCAAAATTTTGAAGAATAAGCGTTTTGAGTGTTGGCTTGCGTGGATAGATGAAGTTCAAGTTTAGGCGCAACTTTTTTAGCAATATAAATAATGCCGGGATCTGATACGATAACGCCGTCAACCCCTATTTCGTATAGGAAAGGAAGATATGTTTCCAGCCTTTCAAAATCGCTATTTTTAGCGTAAACGTTAACGGTAACGTAAATTTTTTTGTTTAGGTTATGAGTATAAATTACCGCTTCTTTTAACTCGTCGTCAGTAAAATTATTCGAAAACGCGCGAAGAGAAAAACTTTTACCCCCTACGTAAACTGCGTCCGCCCCGTAGTAAAGCGCTGTTTTAAGTTTTGAAAAATTGCCCGCAGGCGCTAATAGTTCTACTTTCTTCATAAGTTATCCTTTTATTTTTTGTATGAAACGGCTATGCCGTCGCCAACGTCGAAAAAGCAAGTAATAAGGTCGGTATCCTTTGCTAAAATCTCGTCAAACTCACGTATTTTTCTCGCAAGCGAGTTGTATATTTTAGGCGTTTTAACTTCGCCCGAAACGTAGCCCCTAAAAAGCACGTTGTCAGTAAATAAAACACCGCCCTTTTTAAGTAGGTTTTTAAGCACGGGAAGTAGCCTTGTATAACTTGCCTTATTGCAATCTAAAAAGATAAAGTCGTATTCGCCGGTTAAAGATAAAGCCGTTTCGTAACTATCGCCTAAAATTGAAGTTACCCTATCCATAACACCAAACTTTTTGAAGTTTTTTACGGCTTCTTGCCTTGACGTTTCAAACTTTTCAATGGTGGTTAGTTTTGCCGTTTTTTGAGTTAGTAACATTGCCGTACCCGAACAGCCCGTAGCAGTTCCAAGTTCCAAAATGTTTTCCGGGTTTTTTATTGACACCATTAAAAGAAGTTCCGACAAACTTTCGTCAAGTATGGTTGGAATACCGCTTTCTTTATAGAAAACGCGCAAATCTTTTAGTTCTTGCGGTAGTGAAAACTCCGCGCTTTTTTCAGTTAGTTCTTTGGTAAATTGATTTATCATACTTCTGTAATTATGGGTAAAATCATAGGATTTTTCTTAATTTTTTTGAAAACGTAATCGCGAAGTTTCTTTCTTAAAATATTTCTAAGTTCAGTTTTATCCCCCGCGGATTTTACGTTGTAGCCCTCAAAAGTTTTAAGTATTATCGTTTTCATTTCGTAAATTTGCTGGTCGGTAAGCCCTGCGCCTTTACCTATAACGTCAGGCTCTTGAAGAACAAGCCCACTTTCAGCGGATATACAGCACACCGCAACCACAATACCTTCTGCCGAAATGTATTTTCTATCTCTAACAACGCTTGGTGCTTCGCCAACCGAAAGCCCGTCAACAAGCCTACTGCCCGCCGGAAATTTTTCACGTCGCTTCATTGAACGCTCGGTAATTTCAACGGTATCGCCTATGTCGGCTATTAAACACGCGCTTTCACGCATGCCCATTTCTTTTGCAAGTTCCACGTGCTTTATAAGGTGACGGTATTCGCCGTGCACGGGAATAAAGAATTTAGGGCGGATAAGCGAGTGCATAATTTTAAGTTCTTCTTGACAAGCGTGCCCCGACGCGTGTATTTTTTCCAAACTTTCATAGCACACTTCCGCACCCTTGCGATATAAGTTGTTAATTACTTGATAAATATTTTTTTCGTTGCCGGGGATAGGTGACGCTGAAATTAAAATCACGTCGTTTTTGCCTATAATAACGTCTTTCGACTCGCCTGACGCCATACGCGTCAACGCGCTCATAGGTTCGCCTTGTGAACCCGTTGATATTACAACGAGTTCGCGGTCTGGGATATTTTTAATTTTGTCTATTTCAACGATAGTGTCCTTTGGAATATAAAGTTCGCCGATTTTACTTGACGCTTCAATTACGTTAATCATACTTCTTCCAGACAAAGCAACCTTTCTCTTGTTTTTATAAGCAAGGTTAAGAATTTGCTGTATGCGGTATACGTTTGAAGCAAACGTAGCAATGACTAAACGCTTGGTTTTGTTTTCTGCAAAAAGCCTATCTAAATTATCCGTTACTACGCTTTCACTCATAGAATAGCCAGAGCGCTCAACGTTAGTTGATTCGCAAAGCATCAAAGTTACGCCCTTTTTACCTATTTCAGTAAGCCTTGCAAGGTCGATAATCTCACCGCCTATCGGGGTTAAATCAACCTTAAAATCGCCCGAGTGGAACACTACCCCAACAGGTGTTTGTATAGAAAGCGCAACCGCACCGGGTATCGAGTGGTTAACGTTTATATACTCTACCGAAAAAACGCCCGATTTTATAACCGACTTTGGCTCAACAGCAAAAAGCCTTGCGTTTTTAACGCCGAGTTCACGGAGTTTTCCGTCAAGCAAAGTAAGTGTAAGTTTAGTGCCGTAAACGGGCATATCAATTTCTTTAAGTAGATATGGAACGCCACCTATGTGGTCTTCATGCCCGTGCGTTAAAAATAAACCTTTAATTCTTTCTTTGTTTTGATTAAGATAGGTTATATCTGGAATTACAAGGTCAACACCCGGCATTTCCGTACTTGGAAAGGTAAGCCCCGCGTCAATTATAATGATATCTTTGCCGTATTCGAGCGCGGTCATATTTTTACCTATTTCACCAACCCCACCCAAAAAACGAACTTTTAACGAATTTTTGTTTTTCATAAATCTAGTCCTTAAAATATTATACTTAGTATATATTTTACCACACTCTACCTTGTTTGTAAACATTAAAAAAGGCTTATAATATATACTGTAATTACTTTTCGACAATAAAAGTTAAAAAACACGGCTCTTGCCGTGTTTTTAGTTTTTATTAAAAACTGTATTCAATGAAAAAAATAAACTGCGCCTATCAATAAATAAATCAATAACGTCATACTCTAATGTGTCAGGAATTAAACATAAGGTATACCCCATTAAAATTGTATTTATTGTTAAATTAATATTATCACAGTTAGATAAACGTTTGATTTTATCGTATAAATATTTTGCCTCATACGTCAAAAAACTTTCAACTGTTTCATAAGCAGACTTATAATTTAATTTTCTATAATTATCATCAATATTTTCATCTGAAAAACATTTTCTATTTAATAAATGTTTTGAAAGTTTAACAAATACTTCATTAAAAATTAAATCTACTATTTCCATAGTAGGAAACAACTTGTATAAAACTTCACCTTTTTGTTCACAATTCATAAATACTCGTTATGCGTGTTTTTATTTATAATAACACACGCTTTTCGTGTAGTCAATACCATTTTACTCACTTTCCGTGTATTAATAAATTATGCTTAAATTTTCTTATGTATTAAAAAATTTATTACAAGAAAAGGGTATCACGCAAGAAACCCTTGCAAAAGAATTTTTTACAACCCAACAAACTGTAAGTAGGTGGTTAAACGGCATTAACGAGCCTGATTTTACCACTCTTAATAAACTTGCAGATTATTTAGGGTGTAGCGTTGATTATTTACTTGGTCGTGAAGATGA
>JAZLBK010000012.1:0-3395 GCA_045613665.1 Christensenellaceae bacterium
TAATTTTAGCGGTATTTTTACTTGCGTGTATAGTTTTTGGGTGCGTTTTAGTATTCAAAATTATCCCCGATATAAATAAGCAAAAAGAGTGGGATGCAAAGGTAAAAGAGTATTACAGCCAAAAACTTCTTACCTACGAGCAAGAAAACGCGCTTTATGGCGATTACGAGATTGACGTTGCTTTTTTAGGCGACAGTTTAACCGACGGTTACGACCTTAAAAGATATTACCCCGAATACAAAACTGCAAATAGGGGAATAGGTGGCGAAACGACGGTAGGGCTTGAAAGTAGGCTTAAAGTTTCGGTGTACGACTTAAAACCCAAAGTGGCGGTTATGCTTATAGGTGCAAACAATATGGACACCATGTTTAGTAACTACGAAAACATTTTGATAGGCCTTAAAGAAAACCTACCAAACACCAAAATCGTTTTACTATCTCTTACCGCTATGGGTGGCGAACACTGGGGAAGAAAAAATCAACTTGCTTGCTACAACAACGTAAAAATTAAAAAATTAGCAACAGAATACGGTTTTACCTACGTAGATTTATACACTCCACTATTTAATCCGCGTACGGGCGAAGTTTACGAAGGGTATACGGTAGACGGTGGTCATTTCACTCACGAAGGCTATTTAGTGGTAACTGCTCAAATAAAACCCGTGCTTGAAGGCTTGCTTAGTTAAAAAACTGCACACTTTAAGTGTGCTTTTTTTATTTTTTACGTTTTTTAAGGTTTTTTGCATTGACAACGCAAGTTTATAGTAGTAAAATGTATTAGTAAATATATAGTTGAAGGCAATATAATGCCTTTAATCAAATTTTAAGGAGAAATTTATGGCAACTGTTGTGATTATGCCCCGTCAGGGACAAAGTGTAGAAAGTTGTGTAATTACCGCCTTTAACAAAAAGGTTGGTGACACGGTTGAAAAGGGTGAAATTCTCTTTTCGTATGAAACGGACAAATCTTCGTTTGACGAGCCCGCTTCGGTTTCTGGTAAAATCCTTGCGATTTTCCGTGAAGAAGGCGACGACGTTCCTTGTTTAGAAAACGTTCTCGTTATAGGTGAAGAAGGTGAAGACGTTTCTGCTTTCGTTCCCAAAACGGAGGAGGCAAGCGCCCCCTCAGTTGAAGAAAAGAAGGTGGAAGTTAAAGAAGAAGTTAAGGTTGAAACTGCAACTGCGGTTGAGGCTACTTCGGGCGTTGGTTCAATTTCACCAAGAGCAAGACTTTTGGCTGACAAAACTAATGCGGATTTATTAAAGGCAGTTCCCACCGGTCCTAACGGTAGAATTATTGAAAGAGACGTTCAAAGGCTCGTTGATATGGGATTGACCGTATCTTCGGCTGCAAAAGCAGAATACACTCAAAGCGTTGAAGGTTCGGGCATTAACGGTAAAGTGGTTCTTCAAGACCTTAATAAACCCCTTACCGCTGAGGAAGTATTGTCGTCTGTTCCTGCACCTGAGTATGAAGACGTTAAACTTCCCAACATTAGAAAGGTTATTGCAAAATCAATGCACGCAAGCCTTTCAACTATGGCTCAACTTACGCTTAACGCATCTTTTGACGCTACTAAACTTATGGCAATGCGCGCATCGCTTAAAGCAGGCGCTGAGGCTATGGGGCTTAACAACATTACCCTTAACGATATGGTTCTTTTCGCGGTATCTCGCGTACTTAAAAACCACAAAGACCTTAACGCTCACTATCTTGACGACAAGATGAGATATTTCAATTCCGTTAACCTTGGCGTTGCAGTTGATACTGAAAGAGGATTGCTCGTTCCTACCGTATTCAATGCGGACAGGCTTTCTCTTAACGAGATGTCAAAGGTAACCAAAACGGTTATTAAAGATGCTCAAAGCGGTAAGATTAACCCTGAACTTTTGAAGAACGCTTCGTTCACGGTAACAAACCTTGGTTCGTTAGGTATCGAATCGTTCACTCCGGTTATCAATCCTCCTCAAACGGGTATCTTAGGCGTATGTACTATCGTTAGAAGAACTAAACAAGTTAACGGTCAAGACGTATCGTACCCAGCAATGGGCTTATCGCTCACCTTCGACCATAGAGCGCTTGACGGTGCGCCCGCTGCTAAGTTCTTGAAAGACGTTTGCAACGCACTTGAAAATTTTGACCTTTTACTTACTAAATAATTTGGGAGGCAACTTATGTACGATTTAATTATATTAGGTGGTGGCCCAGCAGGTTACAACGCTGCGGAACACGCAGGTCACGCAAAACTTAAAACTCTCGTTATTGAAGAAAGAGCGCTTGGTGGCGTTTGTCTTAACGAAGGTTGTATTCCTACCAAAACTTTACTTTATTCGGCTAAAATTTACGATTACGCTAAACACAGCCAAGATTACGGTGTAAAGTTTGACGGTGCGTCAATCGACCACTCTTTCGTAATCGAAAGAAAAAATAAAGTTATTAAACAACTCGTTTCGGGCGTAGGCGCGAAACTTAAAAAAGCAGGTGTTGAAGTTGTTAACGCAACTGCAACCATTAAAGAAAGAACCGCCGAAGGTTTCGTAATTTCGGCAGGCGATAAAGAATACGTTGGTAAACAAATTCTTATCTGCACCGGTTCTTCTCCTGCGCTTCCCCCGATTGACGGGCTTCAAGATAGCCTTAAATCAGGCTACGCGCTTACTAACCGCGAAGTGTTAGACCTTAACAAAATTCCTAAGGATATCGTTATCGTAGGCGGTGGCGTTATCGGTCTTGAAATGGCGTCGTATTTTAACAGCGTAGGCTCGAAAGTTTACGTAGTTGAAATGATGGACCATATTGCTGGACCCGTTGATAGAGAAATTTCTACTATGCTCCAAAAAGAATACGCATCAAGGGGTGTTGAATTTATTCTTGGCGCAAAAGTAGTATCTATTAAAAACAACGCCGTTTCTTATGAAAAAGACGGTAAAGTTACCGAAATTAAATCCGATTACGCTCTCGTATCAATCGGCCGTCGCGCAAGAACGCAAGGTCTTGGTTGTGAAAACGTTGGCTTAAAACTTGAAAGAGGCGCAATCGTTACTAACGAATTCGGTAAAACTAACGTTCCTGGAATTTGGGCTGCTGGTGACGTAAACGGTAAGTCAATGCTTGCTCACACCGCATACCGCGAAGGCGAAGTTTGCATTAACAACATTTTAGGTAAGAAAGACAGAATTAACTACAATTCAATTCCGTCTGTAATATACACCAACCCCGAAGTTGCGGGCGTTGGCGAAACTACCGAATCTGCAAAAGAAAAGGGGCTTGACGTTAACGTTCAAACGGTTACCTTAAAATATAGCGGTCGCTATATTGCAGAAAACGAACACGGAAACGGCGTGCTTAAAGTTATAACTGATAAAAAGCACAACAATATCGTAGGCCTTCACGT
>JAZLBK010000013.1:0-7079 GCA_045613665.1 Christensenellaceae bacterium
TTAAACAAAAGCGTGACGGATTTGAAATTAAAAAAGACGGTGGCGTTATAGTTGGGCAAAAAATAATACCTATCGAACGCGCCGGCATATACGTTCCAGGCGGTACGGCGGTATATCCGTCAACCGTTCTTATGGACGCTATTCCCGCAATCGTAGCAGGCTGTAAAAGGGTGGTAATGGTATCTCCGCCAAACGAAAAGGGGGAGATAAATCCTTACATTTTAGCGTCGGCAAAAATAGCGGGCGTTAAAGAAATTTACAAAGTGGGCGGAGCGCAAGCGATAGCGGGGCTTGCCTACGGTACGGAAAGTATACCTAAGGTTGATAAAATCGTAGGGCCGGGCAACGCTTTCGTTGCGGAGGCTAAAAGGCAAGTATTTGGCGAAGTTTCAATTGATATGATTGCAGGGCCAAGCGAAATTCTGGTTATAAGCGACGGGAAAAGCGACCCACGTTTCGTGTCAGCCGACCTTTTATCCCAAGCCGAGCACGACAAAATGGCAAGCGCTGTTTTAGTTACTGACGACTTAGAGTTTGCTAAAAAAGTTCAGTTAGAAATTGAAAGGCAATTAAACGAACTTGAAAGAAGTGAGATTGCAAGGTCGTCTATCGACGATTACGGCAAGATAATAGTAACCAAAGATATAGATAGCGCCATTGAAATTGCCAACCAGATTGCGCCTGAGCACCTTGAAATTTGCCTTGACAACCCCTTTACGTATTTAGACAAAATAAAACACGCCGGCTCTGTATTTTTAGGTAGGTACACGCCAGAGGCGGTTGGCGACTATTTGGCAGGAACTAACCACACCCTTCCAACGAGTGGAACGGCAAGGTTTTCAAGCCCGTTATCGGTTGACGATTTTATTAAGAAAACGCAATATATCTATTATGATGAAAATGCTTTATCAACCGTTAAAGATAAAATTGACCTTTTTGCTAAAAAGGAAGGTCTTACCGCGCACGCAAAGAGCGCAACTATAAGATTTGAAAAATAATATGAGTAAATTTCTAAACCAAAAAATAAAAAATCTTTCGGCGTACGTTCCGGGCGAACAGCCAAAAGAAAGAAAGTATATAAAACTTAACACTAACGAATCTCCCTTTCCGCCGTCTAAAATGGCAATAGAACTTGCAAGCGCGGAAATGGAAAAGGTTATGCTGTATCCCGACCCCGATTGTAAAGATTTAATTAGTGAAATAGCAAACGCGGTAGGGGTAAATAGTGAAAACGTTATAGTGTCTAACGGGTCAGACGAAGTTTTGAATTTTGCCTTCATTGCGTATTGCGACCAAGATACGCCTGCAATATTTCCAGACATTACCTACGGTTTTTATAAGGTTTTTGCTGGGGTTAACGGCGTTCCTTACAAAGAAATTCCGCTTTTAGAAGATTTTAGTATTGACGAAAACGCATATCTAAACCAAAACGGCGTTATATTTATTGCTAACCCCAACGCTCCTACGGGAATTTATTTATCGCTTGATAAAATTGAAATAATTCTCAAATCAAACAAAGACCGCGTTGTTGTAATAGACGAAGCGTACGTTGACTTTGGTAGCCAAAGCGCAATTTCGCTTATTAAAAAGTACGACAACTTACTCGTAACTCAAACGTTTTCTAAGTCGCGCTCAATGGCGGGCGCAAGGCTGGGGTTTGGCGTTGCAAGTTCAAAGATAATTAGCGACCTTAACACCGTTAAATATTCAACTAACCCCTATAACGTAAACAGAGTTACCGCATCAATGGGCATAGGCGCGTTAAAAGATAAAAACTATTTTGAAAATAACTGTAAAACCATAATGGGAAATAGAGAGTTTTTGACAAGCGAAGTTAAAAAACTCGGCTTTACGGCAACTTTATCTAAAACCAACTTCGTGTTTATAAAGCACGATAAAATAGGCGGTAAAACCTTGTATCTTAAACTTAAAGAAAGGGGGGTATTAGTTCGCCATTTCGATAAGGAAAGAATATCAAATTATTTAAGAATAACCGTAGGAAATTACGAGCAAACGTTAGCGCTTATAAACGCGCTTAACATAATTATAGGAGAATTAAAATGAGAAAAGCATACCTTGAAAGAAAAACTAAGGAAACGGACATTAAACTTTCTATTGACCTTGACGGAACGGGTGTATCTACGATAGACACGGGTAGCGGTTTTTTAGACCATATGCTCACTCTTTTTTCTAAGCACTCGCGCTTTGATTTAACTATAAGTTGCGTAGGCGATAAGTGGGTGGACTTTCATCACACCGCCGAAGATATCGGCATAACCTTAGGCTTGGCGTTTAAGGAGGCTTTGGGTGACAAAAAGGGTATAACTCGCTACGGCGACACTATTCTTCCTATGGACGAAGCGCTTATTCTTTCCGCGGTTGACGTTTCTAATAGAAGTTATTTAGGTTACGGCTTAAAACCTCGCGCTAAAAAGGTAGGAGAGTTTGACGTTGAACTTGTAGAAGAATTTTTTATTGCGTTTACCCAAAACGCAGGCATAAACTTACACGTTAAACAACTTGCAGGCAGAAACACCCATCATATTTTAGAAGGTGCGTTTAAGTCGGTTGCAAGAAGTCTTAAAACGGCAGTAAGTATAGACCCCACGCTTAACGGAGAGATACCGTCTACCAAAGGAGTTTTATAATGATTGTTATAGTCGACTACGGCGTTGGCAACTTGTTTTCGCTTAAAAGTTCGTTTAAGGCTATCGGGGTTGACGCGATATGCTCAGGCGACAAACAAGTTATTGAAAAAGCCGATAAAATTATACTCCCCGGCGTAGGCGCTTTTGAAGACGCGTCTAAAAAACTTTTTTCTTCTGGGCTTGCAAGCGTTATTGTAAACCAAGTAAAAAAAGGCGTTCCGCTACTTGGAATTTGCCTTGGTATGCAACTATTGTTTGATAAAAGTTTTGAGTACGGCGAACATCAAGGTTTAGGGCTTATTAGTGGCGAAATCCGCCCTATAAGTGAAGTTTTGCCACCCGAACTTAAAATTCCGCATATCGGCTGGAACGCATTAAAGTTCACTAAAAAGAGCGATTTATTTAAGTATATTAGCAACGGTGACTGCGTTTATTTCGTGCATTCTTTTTACGGCGCAAACTGCAACGAAAGCGTAATTGCAACCACCGAATACGGCGCGGAACTTACCGCGTCAGTTCAAATGAGCAACGTTTACGGTTGCCAGTTCCACCCCGAAAAAAGCGGTGACGTGGGGCTTAAAATATTAAAGGCGTTTTGCGAAAGTGAGGCTTAAATGAAGATATTTCCCGCAATAGATTTATACGGTGGTAAAGCCGTTAGACTTTATAAAGGCAATTACGACGAGATGACCGTGTACAGCGATAACCCCACTGAAATTGCGCTTGACTTTAAGCGCCAAGGCGCTAAGTGTATGCACCTTGTAGACTTAGAGGGCGCAAAGACGGGCGACACGCCCAACCTTGAAACGATTAAAAAAATCATTTCTTCTACCGACCTTTTTACCGAAGTAGGCGGTGGAATTAGAAGTTTAGCCGTAATTGAAAAGTATATATCAGCAGGCGTTAGTAGAGTTATACTTGGAACGAAAGCGGTAACCGACAGAGAGTTTTTATTAAATGCGCTAAAACTTTACGGCGATAAAATTGCAGTGGGCGTGGATATAAAAGACGGGTTCGTTGCAATCAAGGGTTGGACTGAAAAGTCAAGCCTTGACGGGTTTGAGTTCATTAAAGAACTTGAAAGTTTAGGCGTACAAACGGTTATTTGTACGGATATTTCAAAGGACGGTGCAATGCAAGGCACCAACCACGAACTTTATAAAAAACTAAGCGAAAAAGTTCGTATAAACGTAATAGCGTCGGGTGGTGTTTCAACAATTGAAGATATAATTCGCCTTAAAAACGAGAACGTTTACGGCGCGATTATAGGCAAAGCGTATTACGTAAAGGCTATTAACTTAAAACAAGCGATAGAGGTTGCTAATGATAACTAAAAGAATTATACCTTGTTTAGACGTAAAAAACGGCAGAGTAGTAAAGGGCGTTAACTTTGAAGGGCTTTTAGACGTTTCTTCCCCCGTTGAACTTGGCAAATATTATAGCGATAATGGGGCTGACGAACTTGTTTTTTACGATATAACTGCAAGTAGTGACGGTAGAACTATTTTTACCGATATATTAAAAGAAGTAGCAAGCACGATATTTATTCCCCTTACCGTTGGCGGTGGCATAAACACGCTTGACGATTTTGATAGAGTTCTTAAATGCGGGGCGGACAAAGTATCCGTTAACTCAGGCGCAATTAAAAACCCAAACCTTATCTACGAGGCGGCAAAGCGTTACGGCGACCAGTGTGTCGTACTGTCTGCCGACGTTAAAAGGGTAAACGGCAAGTTTACCGTTTTTGCAAAGGGTGGTAGAGAAAATACGGGTATGGACGCGCTTGACTGGATAAAGCGTGGTGTAGACAACGGCGCAGGCGAAATCGTTCTTAACTCGATAGATACCGACGGGGTTAAAAAGGGTTTTGATATCGAAATGCTAAAAGCGGTTTGCGATATCGTATCCGTTCCCGTAATAGCCTCTGGCGGAGCAGGTTGCATAAAAGATTTCGTTGACCTTTTTAACACTTTACCGAAAGTTGACGCGGGGCTTGCCGCATCAATCTTTCACTTCGGCGAAGTAAAAATTAGCGATTTGAAAAATGAACTTAAATTAAACGGTATTCCCGTTAGAATTATATAGGAGAAAGTTTTATGTTAAACGTTGAAAATCTTAAATTTGACGAAAAGGGGCTTATCCCTGCAATCGTTGTTGACGCTGTTACTAAGCAAGTTTTAACCCTTGCTTATATGAATAAAGAAAGTTTAGAAATTACGATGGAGAAAAAACTCACTTGTTTTTGGTCAAGGTCAAGAAACGAACTTTGGCTTAAAGGCGAAACGAGTGGCAACTATCAACACGTAGTTTCCATCACGGCAGACTGTGATAACGACGCGCTTGTTATTATGGTTGAGCCTGACGGCCCCGCTTGTCATACGGGCGAAACGTCTTGCTTTTTTAACCCCGTTTTTGAAAACGACGAGTTAAAAGAGTTTTCACTTTCAGGCTTAGTAAAACTTATTGAAGGCAGAAAGATAAACAAAACCGAAGGTTCGTACACCACCTATCTTTTTGAAAAAGGGCTTGATAAAATTCTTAAAAAAGTGGGTGAAGAGTGTACCGAGGTTATAATCGCCTCAAAAGCGAACGACAAAAAGGAAACGATTTACGAAATTGCCGACCTTTGCTACCACACCTTAGTTTTAATGATTGAACAAGGAATAACCCTTGAAGATATCCACAAAGAACTTTCTTCTCGCCACGTAATAGATAAAAAAGTAAAGCAAGAAAAAATGACTAAATAATATAAAAAAGCACCCAATAGGGTGCTTTTTTGTGTTTTTAATATATTATTTCTTTTTCTTAAATTCCTTCATACCGTTGGTGCTACCACCGTCACAAAGCACGTCAACACCGGCAAGGTAGCCGTTTCTTTCGTCAGCAACCGTTGCGAGTGCGTAGCCGAGTTCTTCGGGTTTACCCATTCTTTCTTCACAAGAGAAGGGGATAAGCATGCCACCGTCTTCTTTTTCAAGGTTACCCATATCGGTTGCGATTAAGCCTGGGCTAAGCGATACCACGCGGATACCTTTTTTGCCGTATTCAAACGCGCATTTTTTAGCGTACCAAACGACGAAGTTTTTAGAAAGCGAGTAAGCAAAGCCTTTGCGTTGGTATTCGCCTTTTGCCATACTTGCGCGCTTAACGAGTTTTTGAACGAATTTATCTTCGTTAGTTTCAGCAAGGAGATAAGCCTTTTTAGGAATAATAAATGAAGGTAAAATATACGCTGAGTTTGAAGATACGTCAACTATAACGCTACCCGGGTTCATAACCTTTGAAAACTCTTGGTTAATATATACCGTGCCAAGCGCGTTAATTTTAACTATACCGTCGGGCGTGCCTTTCATTGCGGGGGATACGCCTGCCGAGTTGATTACGTTTTTAATTTCGCCGAGTGATGAAGCGTATTCAACGAGTTCTTTAACACTTTCTCTACTTGAAGTGTCGCAAGTTTTAGCATAAGCGGTATAGCCTAATTCTTTAAGTTTTTCTACCGCGCCTTCAAGTTTAGATAAAGTTCTACCTGAAATTACGATAATTTTGTCTTTGGGCATAAACTTAGCGGCTTCAAAACCCATACCGCTACCGCCACCAGTGATTACACATACGTTTGCCATAAAATTTCTCCTACGATTTTTTATTTTAGTTTACCAAAATAGCGTAAAATTGTCAATATAAAAGGCTGAACTAAAAAGTTCAGCCTAGATATTATAAAAGTTCTTTAACCGCTTTTTTTACGATTTTAATTTCTTCTTCGGTTACTTCTTCGTCAAAGTCGTTAAACGGAACGGTATCGATTTCCTTGCCCATAAGTAAACCGTACCAAAGTAGACCAACGGCGTATCTTGAAACGCCACGGGATAGGTGATGCCCGTCTCTATGCGTATTTTCGATGCCAGCGTCGGTTAACTTTTTAATAAGTTCGCCGGAGGGAATTAATCCGTCAGCCTTAATGTAATCAAACATTTTATCGTACGCGTCTTTAACCTTAGCAAACATTTCGTTGTGAGAGTTAAAGCCTACTTTTTGGAGTTTGGGCGACTTGTCGTTATAAGCCCAAGTTTGGTGAACGTAAATTTTCGATTCGGGCGAGTAGAGTTTAACAGTATCTGTAATCAAGTTAAGATACGGTTCGTACATTTCAAAATAGCCAGATTCGGGGCTTGATTGTTGAAGGGTAACCACGTCCCAATTATCGCTTGCGAGTGCTTTTTGAATAGAAGTTAAAAAATTAGTGTTTTCGCCGTCTATTTGAACGTTGTAGGTTTCGTTGCTGTCTAAAATATTTATATAGTGCCTATATAAAGGGCAACCGCTAATGTAAAGGTTAACAACCTTAACTTTATCGCCGTTTGATTTGGCAATTTCTCTTATATATCTCGTAGCGTCTTGTGAAAAACTGTTTCCTATTGCTAAAATTTTCAT
>JAZLBK010000014.1:0-4454 GCA_045613665.1 Christensenellaceae bacterium
TTCAAGCACAGAACGAGGATATTCGGGCATTTCGTCAAGATACAAAACGCCGTTATGCGCAAGGCTGATAATACCCGGCATTACGTTTTGCCCACCGCCAACGATAGATATTTGCGACGCGGTGTGATGCGGTGACATAAACGGACGAGTTGTTATAATGCCTTCGTCACCTTTAAGCGCACCTGCTACGCTATGTATTTTAGTAGTTTCAAGAGCCTCTTCAAAACTCATATCGGGCATAATGGTAGGAATACACTTTGCAAGCATAGTTTTACCAGCGCCCGGAGGACCTACGAATAAAACGTTATGCCCACCCGCTACCGCAACTTCAATAGCGCGCTTTGCAAGGGCTTGACCTTTGACGTAGGACATATCGACGTCAAACTTCTTGCCTATTTTATAATCAAATTTGGTAGTAGTAACGGGAGAAAACTCTTCCTTATTATTGAGTTTTGAAATAGTATCTTTAAGTGAGTTAAGCGCGTAAGTTTCAACGCCCGATACGTAACCCGCCTCAACGCAATTTTCACAAGGTATTATAAACTTTGAATAACCTTCTTCTTTGGCTGAAATTAAAACGGGCAACACGCCTTGAACAGACCTAAGCCCACCGTCAAGCGAAAGTTCGCCTATCAAAACGTAGTCGCTTATATCGGCAACGAGTTCGTCAGTCGACGCTTTGATTATACCAACCGCAATGGCAAGGTCTAAATACGCGCCTTGCTTTTTCACGTCAGCCGGGGCAAGATTTACGGTTATTTTTGCGTTAGGAAATTTTAACCCGCTATTTTTTATTGCCGAGCGCACTCTTTCTTTGGATTCTTTAACGGCGGTATCCGGTAGACCAACGATATCAAAAGAGGGAATTCCCTTAGCAACGTCAACCTCAACGTCAACCAAAAAACCTTTAAGCCCACAAAGAGCGTAACTCTTTACTTTTGCAAGCATAAAAACGACCTCCCCCCATTTTAGTATTTTTATATATTGTAAACCAACCTTTCAAAAAAGTAAACAATTTTTTTATGATTTTGCTATCTTTATTATATATATAAGGATAAGAGAAAATGCCGTAAAAACCTAAATATATTTATAATATATTTATAAGCGTATTGCATAAAACCGAACTTGGTGTTATAATATTTTTATGATTAAATTTTTTAACGAGTGGGACGAGGTTTTAGCCCCGCTATTTGCAAACGAACGGTATTTGTCTATTAGAAATTTTCTAAAAGACGAGTATTTTTCAAAAACCGTGTACCCTAATATGAACGATATTTTTAACTGCTTTAAGTTGACTGATTATTCTTCCGTTAAAGCGGTAATACTTGGGCAAGACCCATATCACGGCTACGGTCAAGCGCACGGGCTATGCTTTTCAGTAAAAAAAGGCGTTCCTTTACCGCCCTCACTTAAAAATATTTATAAAGAACTTCAAGCAGATTTAGGTATAACACCACCAAATCACGGCGAACTAACTCGGTGGGCAGAAAACGGAGTGTTACTTCTTAATACCGTGCTTACGGTAAGAGAAGGTAGCCCAAATTCTCATAAAGACTGTGGCTGGCAATGGTTTACCGACGAAGTTATTAAAAAACTAAACGAACGAAATACGCCTATCGTATTTATTCTTTGGGGTGGCAATGCAAGGTCGAAAAAGAAGTTTATAGACCAAAATAAGCATTTTATAATAGAAAGCGCGCACCCCTCTCCCTTATCGGCTTATAACGGCTTTTTCGGCTCTAAGCCCTTTTCTAAAACAAACGAACTCTTATCAAGCGTTAATATTGAGCCTATTAACTGGAAAATAGACTAAAAAATGCTACGGCGGTTGCCGTAGCATTTTTAATCTTATTAAAAAAGTTACCGAAACTTCGGTAACTTTTTTAGTTTTGTTAGATTTGAACGCCGTCAACGTAGATACTAAATTTATTTTGCTAAAAGGGTGAAATTTTTATAACACGTTATTAAAAATTAAAAATGGCTTTGCAAAAAATTGCAAAGCCATTATTTTACATTTCGGATAAACCGAGTATTACTATACCGATTAAGGTTGCGAATATTGCTATATAGTGTTTAAGCGACAGTTTTTCTTTTAAGAAAATCCTACTCCAAACAACTGATAAAACACAGTAAGATGAAATCATAGGTAAGCCTTGAACGAAATCCGACGCGACTACCGCCATATAAAATATTTGACCTATCGTTTCGCAAATACCACCGTAAACTAAGAACTTACTAAGCGGAACGGTTGTGGTTACAACGCTACCATCGTTTTGTGTTTCTTGCGTTTTTATTGAGAAGAAATTTTGTTTTTTAACGAATTTTACCCAAATAAAGGCAAAAATTGCAAAGCAAAGCGAAGTGAACTCAAAAGCGGTGTTTGCAGCGTAATCACTTTCAAAAAGACCGATATCGTAAACTATTTCATCGCCTACCGTTGCGATAGCGTCAAGGAAAAGATATATTATAGGAATAAGTATCGCTATTAAACTTTTAGTATACTTAAAGTTACCGCCTTGGCTTCTTATAAGTTTAACGTCGTCACTTTCGTTGTATTCTACAATACCAAGCCAAATTATACCAAAAGTAATTAATACTACCGCAATAATATCGGTAATTGCAAGTTGGGTGGGTTCAGAAAACACCCCAAACGCGCCAAGTATTACTATTAAAACAAGTGCAAGCGAGCCAGACGCGTTACATATAGGGCTTGATATTGAAAGTTCGATATATCTTAGCCCAACGTAACCTATCACCATTGCAAGTAAGTATAAAAACGCAACGGGTAGATATTTAATGAAGTCAAACGGCACGAAGTCAGTATAAAACAAACTAACTAAAAAGGAATTAGAGTTTGCCAAACTTTCGCCGAAAATTAAACTTGCAACTATGGTAATTACCGCGTGGATACCCATAACTGCGCCTACCATAAATATAACGCGCCAGTGACTTAAAACGTCTTTTTGACAAGTTCCTTTCTTAGAAAAAAGGTCAGAACCACTCCACGCAAGTAGAGCAATAAGTGCAAATGAAAAATATAACATAATAATAATCCTCCGTAAATTTAATTTAATTTTTTATAAAATTACGGAATGATTAAATATCAATAAGGTGGTCGTTTAGAAGTTCTTGTAACGATTTAAGTATGCCGATTTTTGCATGCGGATAGGTTAAACCGCCTTGAAAATAAACGGCGTAAGGCTCTCTAATAGGTCCGTCAGCCGAAAGTTCAATAGACGAACCCTGAACGAAAGCACCGGCAGCCATAATTACCTTACTATCATATCCCGGCATGTCAGCAGGAACGGGCGTTACGTAACTATCAACGGGCGCTGAGAACTGAATTCCCCTACAAAAAGCGCACATCGCCTTTTCGCTTTTAAGTTTTACAGCCTGTATAATATCGTGGCGTTCTTCTTGACCGTTAGGAATTACTTCATAACCTAACCTTTCGTATAAGTTTGCCGCGAAAATTGCGCCTTTTAACGCGCTTGCCGTAACGGTAGGTGCTAAAAACAAGCCTTGATATAATCTTGGAAGTACGCCGAGCGTTGCGCCTACTTCATGCCCAAGCCCCGGTGCTGTTAAACGATAACCGCACCTTTCAACGTATTCCTTTTTACCAACGATATAACCGCCGATAGGCGCTAAACCGCCACCCGGATTTTTAATAAGCGAACCAACGACCATATCCGCTCCTACTTCACTCGGCTCGATAACTTCGGTAAATTCTCCGTAGCAGTTGTCAACCATAACGATAACGCTTGGTTTAATATCTTTAACAAATTTTATAAGTTCGCCTATTTGTTTAACTGAAAAAGTAGGTCTTGTTTGATAGCCTTTTGAACGCTGGATAGTTACCATTTTGGTTTTTTCGTTTATAGATTTTTTGATATTATCATAATCGAAATCGCCGTTTGGTAAAAGGTCTACTTGGCGGTAAGAAACGCCGTATTCTTTAAGAGAACAAGGGGACGGGCGAACGCCGATAACTTCTTCAAGCGTGTCGTACGGTTTGCCGGCAGGTGCTAAAAGTTCGTCACCAGGCAGTAAGTTTGCCGATAATGAAATGGTTAAGGCGTGCGTTCCACAAGTTATTTGTGGGCGTACGAGCGCGCTTTCCGCCCTAAAAACGTCAGCGTAAGTTCTTTCTAATTTATCTCTACCTATATCGTCGTAACCGTAGCCGGTTGAAGACTGCATACACGCAGTATCTACCCTATTATTTTGAAAGGCAAGTAAAACTTTCGCTTGGTTAATTTCGGCAATTTTATCAATAGCGTCAAACCTTGCTTTAAGCGAGCGTTCTATTTCTTCGCCAAGGTTATAAACCTTTTCGTCTATACCTAAATTTTTGTAATAAGTAAATATGTTCATTTTATTATATTAACATATATTTATTTTTTTTGTCAATTAAATTAAAAAGGTCGGCAAAGCCGACCTTTTTAAGTTTT
>JAZLBK010000015.1:0-16589 GCA_045613665.1 Christensenellaceae bacterium
GCCCTGCATACTTTAACGACGCGCAACGTCAAGCAACGAAGGACGCGGGCAAAATAGCAGGTCTTAACGTTTTAAGAGTTATCAACGAGCCTACTGCGGCTGCGCTTGCGTACGGTCTTGATAAAGACAACACTTCGCACAAGGTAATGATTTACGACCTTGGCGGTGGTACTTTCGACGTTTCTATTTTGGATATCGGCGACGGCGTTTTTGAAGTTTTAGCAACGAGCGGTAACAATATGCTTGGTGGTGACGACTTTGATAAAAAGGTTATGGACTATTTGGTTGACGAGTTCAAAAAGAAAGAAGGTATTGACCTTTCGAAAGACAAAATGGCAATGCAACGCTTAAAAGAAGCGGCTGAAAAGGCTAAAATTGAACTTTCGTCAATGTCGTCAACTAACGTTAACCTTCCGTTTATTACTGCTGACGCTAACGGTCCTAAGCACCTTGACGAAACTATTACGAGACAAAAATTCGACACTCTTACCGCTGACCTTGTTGAAAAGACCATTGAGCCTTTAACCAAAGCACTTAAAGACGCGGGCTTAAATTTTAGCGACCTTGCAAAAGTTATTATGGTTGGTGGTTCTACGCGTATTCCTGCGGTTATTGAAAGAGTTAAACAAGTAACCGGCAAAGAGCCGTTCAAGGGCATTAACCCCGACGAGTGCGTTGCAATCGGCGCGGCAATTCAAGGCGGTGTACTAACTGGCGAAGTTAAGGACGTTCTTTTGTTAGACGTAACTCCGCTTACCTTAGGTATTGAAACGTTAGGTGGCGTTTGCACTCCGCTTATTGAAAGAAATACTACTATTCCTGCCAAAAAATCGCAAGTATTCTCAACTGCAGCGGACAATCAACCCGAAGTTACTATTCACGTTTTACAAGGCGAAAGAAAGTTTGCAAAAGACAATAAGACGCTTGGTCAATTCAACCTTACTGGTATTGCGCCTGCTCCTCGTGGAATTCCTCAAATCGAAGTTACTTTCGATATCGACGCGAACGGTATAGTTCACGTTACCGCAAAAGATTTAGGAACTCAAAAATCTGCCGACATTACTATTACTTCTTCAACTAACCTTTCGGAAGACGAAATAAATAAAGCGGTTAAAGAGGCTGAGCAATACGAAGAAGAAGACAAGAAGAGAAAAGAGGCTGTTGACAACAGAAACGCTCTTGACGGTATGATTTTCCAAATGGAAAAAGCAATTAAGGAAAACGGCGATAAACTCCCCGAAGAAGACAAGGCTAAACTTGAAGAACTTATAAAAGAAGCGAAAACCGAACTTGAATCTAACGACAACGATAGAATTAAATCGGCTACCGAAAAACTTTCAAGCGAAGCGCAAGCAATTTTTGCTAAACTTTATCAACAAGCGGGCGGTCCTTCTCCGGAAGATAACAATCAAACTGACGGCGATACCGAATTTCACCAAAACTAAATTAAAAAAGTGAAGGGTTTTATACTCTTCACTTTTAGACTTAAATAAGGATTACTATGGCAAATTATTACGACGTTTTAGGCGTTAAAAAAGACGCCACGCAAGACGAAATTAAATCACAATACAGAAAACTTGCCCGTCAATATCACCCAGACCTTCATCCCGGCGACGAGAAAGCCGCGTCTAAATTTAAGGAAATAAACGAGGCGAACGAAGTTTTATCCGACCCAGAAAAGAGAAAGAAATACGACTTTGAGCTTGAAAATCCGGGTATGGGCGGTTTCAATTTTGGCGGTGACGGTGGCTTTGGCGGTTTTGGAGATATTTTCGGCGACATATTTAGTTCGTTTACGGGCGGAAGCAGTCGTCAAACCGAGCAAAACAGAAAAGGGCAAGATATTACGCTTGAAGTGGAACTTTCCTTTTTGGACGCTGCTAAGGGCTGTAAACGTGAGATTAAATACAATAGAAACGAGCCTTGTTCTAAATGTAGGGGAACGGGTGCAAAGAACGGAACTGCTTATACTACTTGTTCTACTTGTAAAGGTAGCGGTCAAGTTCAATACGTTACGGGCGGTGGGTTTTTCCGTTCAATTAGCGTAAAACCGTGTAAAGACTGTAACGGAACTGGCAAAAAGATTACCGACAAGTGTGAAGATTGTGCTGGAAAGGGTTATAATAGAACTCAAACTACCGTTACTCTTGATATTCCTGCGGGGGCTGACAATAATTCGTATATGGTTAAGCGAGGGTTTGGTCAAGCGTCAACGCTTGGTGGAGAGTCGGGCGATTTAATAGTCGTTTTCAAACTCTTACCGCATAAACTATTTAAGAGAAAGAATTTTGACCTTTACGTTGAACTTCCCATTTCGTTTATGACGGCGTGCCTCGGTGGAAAGGTAAAAATCCCCACGCTTGACGATGCTACCGAACTTAATATCCCCGAAGGAACTCAAAGTGGAAAAACTATGATCGTTAGGGGTAAGGGTATTAAAACGCGCAACCAAACGGGAGATTTATACGTAACCGTAGTTGTGGAAGTTCCGTCAAAAATTTCGCGTTCGGCTAAAAAATCACTTGAAAAGTTTGATGCTGAACTTGAAAGCAAAAATTACGAAAAAATTAAAAAGTACAACGACAATATGGATTCGATGTACGGAAAATAACAATAAAAAACACCGCTTAGTGCGGTGTTTTTTTATTTGCTTAAATTATGATCTTCTTTATCAAATAAAAGTTTCTTTTCAATAAATAGTGCAACTAAGGTTACCGTTAAAGCAATAACGAGTATCATAATAGTATTGTTAAAGTGGCGGCTGCCGTTACTTGTAACTACCAATAGTGTTTGGTTAGTGGTTGTAATTTCGCTAAGGTTATCTTGGCTTAAATAACCGCTAACTACGTAGCCTTTAATATTGCCGTCTAAATCGCTAATTAAGGTCATAGAACCGCCGTTAAAGGTTACTTTTTGTACGGCTTTTACTATTTCGCCACCGTTTACTGATTGCAGTTTGTAACTCATATCAAATATGGGCTTTGAAAACAAAACCGTATCGCTTGTGATAAAGAATTCGGCGTTATCTTGGTTTTCAACCGATACGTTGAAATTAGCGTAGTAATCTATGGGGATGATAGCCGAGTCGTAAACGGCGGTGGGGGAGTAGGTGACGTCGGTTTTATTGATTAACGCAACGAATTTATTAGAATACGATACGAGATAATAGTTTTCAATTTCGGCAATTACAAGGTAAACTTTATCGGGGTTTGGGTTAGTTATCGGTGTAACCGACTTAAAGTTGCCGTTATTATCGTAATCGTTTAACGTTACCTTAAAGAGTTTAGCGTTTTCAGTTGCCGTTATAAATTTAACTTGTTCAACTTCAATGGTTAATGAATTTGCGTTAATTGCGGAAAGGTTAACAATGTCAAGCGCGTCGTTTTTAGTGATTAGTATAGCGGAGTTAGAAAGGGCGTAACACTCGTTACCGCGGTAGTTTAACTCTATATCTTTAACCGGCAATTCGGTGTTTAGTTTATAAATGTTTGGCGACGTGTAATCTTCATATCCGTATCTATATATAACGTTATTGTCGCTCAAAATAAATAGGTTACCGGCAAAGTCAACCTTAACGTTTTTAACAGTGTAATCAATGGTGGCAAGTTGGGTTGCAACGCCGTTTTTTAATTTTACAAGCGTTTTTGGTTGACCGTTCTGCCCGTCAACCACCATATAAATTCCACCAAAAACGTCAACGCATAAATTGTTTGCAACACCGCTTATAACGGTGTTTTCGTTTATTTTAGAGTTTTTAATTTGTGATAGCCCGTTGTCAAGAGTGGGTAGTGTGATTTTATGAACGTTTACTACGTTGTGTTCAAAGTTATAAAGCGCGTAGTCGGTATAGTAAAATTCCCCGTCGAGATAAAACAATGAAGTTACCGATTCGCTTTCAATATAATACTCTCTAATAAGGCTACCTGACGAAACGTTATAAATTGAAAGAAGGTTATTTGCATAAATGACTATATGCGTATCCGAGCAAGCGATATTTTTAACACTAAGGCTAGAATTTTCTAAATATAAAGGCTCTAAACTAAAAGATTGATAGCGTTTTTCAGCGTTCTTATCAAGCGCAATTTTAACTATGCGTTTATAAGAACTTCCGTCTTCTTTAACTTCGCCATCGTCTAAAACGTAAGCGTAATTTTCGCTTAACGATATTGACGACGCGCCGTTAGTTAATCGATAGTCGGCGGTTGATTCGGTTGTGATAGCAAAGTCGGTAAACTCACCGTTTAACGGATTTATTGCTTGAATACATTTAAGGTCAGGGTCGGCAATCAATAAATTCCCGTCCATAACCGTTATACCTTGTGGGTTTATTAAATTGCCAAGTTTATTAGTGTTTGTTGTGGATACGATTTGTACAACGCTTTTATTTGCGCCCTTTTCAACCTTATAAATGCCGGTGTTTGACGAAAGATAAACGTAATTTCCTATTTCAGCCATATAGTTAACGTCAACCGAAACGGTTGCAACTTCATAAGAAGTTGAGGACTGCGTGTCAAAACAATAAAGTTTACCGCCAAAGAGATAATATACGTTGTTTTCTTGCGAGATAAAGGCGTTTTTAGTTGTAAAATTGTGGGTTGATTTTTTTGTAAAAGTTAAATCGCCGTCAACAGAAATTTGGTATATGACGATTGAGTTGTTAGTGTTCGTTATTAAAAAATCGTCTTTAATTTGGAAAAAGTTAGAACTTGTAATAGCAGTTTCAAAAGGTTCGCTCGTTAAATCGCTTGTGGGGACTGAATAAAGCCGAGAATTACTTAAATAAAAGACGTAACCGCCGTATTCTTGGGCGTGTGTAACGTTGTAAATGGTTGGGTGAGAAGTAAGCGCGCCAAAACTTTCGGTGTGCGGATTGTAAACTGAAATTCTATCAAACAAAGAAGTTCCGTCAATATCGCCAACGTGTTCGCTTATTACCATATAACCGCTACTTGAATAACTAACGGAAACGGGGGATTTAAGGTCGTATAGTTGTAGCGAAGACGAGGGTAAAAAAGTAGTAACCTCAACGTTATGCTCTTCACTTAGAGCGCTTGCGGAAAAATAGGGTAGTGATACCCATAAACAAATCGCCGATATTATAGATAAAACGACAACCGCAATCCTTCTCATAACGCTCCTTAGTTATAAATAATATAAGTAAGTATAACACTATTTATCTAATTTTTCAACCCAAGCGGAAAACTTTTTTATATTTTATTAGTTAATTTTAATAATGCGTCACATCTTGTCAGTATTTTATAGGTATTATAAACACGAACAAATGTTCGTAAAACGTTTAATTTTATACCAACTTATAATCATAGTCAAGCGGTTGTGACGGCAAAAACTAATATTTTGAACAAAAATAAAATATTTTGTACAAAAATGTCATATAAAGTTGATAAGCGGTGTGTATTTGCTTATAATTTGGGTATATTAAGTCGTTTACGACATTTATTTCTAAATTTTAATTTCGAACGAAATAGGAGAAAAGCGTATGAAAATGTACTCGAAAACAATACTGTCGGCTTACAATCAAATAACAAGTATGATTACACAAATTGAAAACACTATCGAGCGAAGGGCGAAAAATTCTTTTTATATGAGATGTGATACGGTAACGCTTGCTGAACAACTTATTTCGCTTGGCGAGATAAGAAAAGACCTTATCGAACTTAAATATATCGCTGACGATATTTTAAGTAAGATAAAGCCCGAAGACGCAACCTTATTAAAGTATAAATATTTGGGAATTGTTCCTGATGATGAAAATTTTGACCATACTTCAAGAAATTATTTTAGAAAGCAAATTAAAGCAATTGAAAGGTTTTGCAACAAACTAAAAATTGAAGGCTACGACGAAGAGTGGTTCAAAAACAAATACTTAAAAATAGCCTTTATATCTTGCGCTTATCAAAAAACGCTTGACGAAGAAGGTAAAAAACACGTTAGAAGTTAAATTAAAAGGCTACTCGGTTGAAAATTCGTTTTGTTCTTCGCCCGTTTTATTTTTTTGGGGTTTGAACAAAAAGTAAACTACTGAAATTGATACTACGGATATTCCTATTATTATTAAAAGTTGTAAGTTTTCTCCAAGTTCTAAGGTTTTAGACGGTTCTTTACTATCCGTTTGGGGTTGTTTAGTATCGGTGGGCGTTTCTATATACACTTCGTCAGGATTAGGCGTTATTGAAAAGGGGTTAAGGCAGGTTTTATCAACGTAGCCAAGTTTTTTAGAGTAATAAACGTAACATAAAACGACGTCGCCGTATTTAATTTCACCGTAGTAATACATAATTTCGTTTTTTGGGATATTAAAGTAGGGGTTTTTAAGTTCTGCGTCGTTAAAAAGAATATCCGTAGTATCGGTTGAAACTTTAATAATAAAGAACGGAGAAGTAGGCTCGTAGTCAATTTCAGTAAGAGAAGATAGTGGCATATAGCCGATAATTACGGGGCAGTCTTTACCGTTATCGCCGTAAGAAACTTTAACGGTATCGCCAAGCCTACTTTCTACCTTAACGTAATAGGTTTTAGGTATTTCAAAAATGGGTTCTATAAGGTCTGCGTCAAGGTAAATAAGTGCGCCGTCTTTAAGAACGCGCATATAGTCTACGTTTTTTGCTAAAACGTTAGATTTAGGAGTTATATAAATTATTGAAAATATAAGCGCAAATGAAAGCGCAAAATAAATAAACCGTTTCATAGTTAAATTATTATACGAGAAAAAACTTAAAGGGTTATGTCGAAAACGGTGGAATTTAGTTGGATTTAGTCAAATGGATAAAGAGGTTATTGTTAAAATACAAAAAATAGAAAACGAACAGCGAATTCGCTATGAAAAAAGGGCGCTTGAAAGATATAACACGGGTAAAATTAAACACAAAAAGCAAGTTGCCTTTCATAAATGCAAAAAGAGAAATCGCTGGGTTTTCGGCGGTAACCGTAGCGGAAAGACTGAGTGTGGCGCGGGAGAGTGCTTATATATGGCAAGGGGAATTCAGCCATATCGCAAAAATAAAAACGGTGTGTTTGGTTGGGTTGTTTCCCTTTCTCAACAAGTTCAAAGAGACGTTTCGCAAGAAAAAATTCTTAAATACTTAAATCCCGACTGGATTTTGGATATCACTATGCTATCGGGCAAAAAAGACAGCCCGAAATCAGGCGTTATTGACCAAATAAAAATTAAAAGTGCGCTTGGTGGAATTTCAACGATAGGTTTCAAAAGTTGCGACCAAGGTAGAGAGAAGTTTCAAGGCGCGTCGCTTGACTTCGTGTGGTTTGACGAAGAACCGCCAAAAGATATTTACGACGAGTGCCGTATGCGTGTGCTTGACAAGAAGGGAGATATTTTTGGGACTATGACGCCACTTAAAGGATTAACCTTTATTTACGAAGAGATATTTCTTAATAAATATAATTCAAGTAACGTGTGGTACGAATTTATAGAGTGGGCGGACAACCCTTACCTTAAAAAAAGTGAAATTAAGTTACTAACTGAGTCTATGAGCGAAAGCGAATTACAGTCAAGAAGATACGGTCTTTTTTACTCGGATACGGGCCCCGTTTATCCCGAATTTGACGAAAACGTTCACGTGATTGAGCCGTTCGATATCCCGTTTGACTGGCAAGATTGCATTTCGATAGATCCCGGACTTAAAAATCCGCTATCTTGCCATTTTTACGCGGTTGATTACGACGGTAGAGTGTACGTTTGCGGAGAGCATTATCAAAGTGGGCTTTCGGTTGAACAGCACGCTGAACTTATTAAAGAAGTGGCTAAAAAACTTAAATGGAGAACGGATAGTTTTGGTAGACTTAGCGCGCTTATTGATTCCGCCGCTAATCAAAAAACTTTGGCGGGGGTAAAAAGCGTTTCGGAACTATTTTATGAAAACGGAATTAACGTAAACACCAACGTAAATAAAGATTTGTTTACCGGAATAAATAGGGTAAAATCGTATTTCAAAAACAATAAACTCTTTATTTTCAAAAACTGCGTTAATTTAATTCGAGAGATAAAGGGGTATCGTTGGGGGAACGAGGACTTGCCCGTTAAAAAGGACGACCACTCATTGGACGAGCTTAGATACTATATTATGACAAAGCCTAAAAACGAAAAGCCACTTATTGCTCATAGCGACGTATACAACAATAAACAACGGCTTATGAGGCGATTAGCAAGTAAAAACAGAAGGGGTGGGTATGGTTAATAAAAATGAAAGTGAAGTTAAAACCGCGCTTGAAAAAAGGGCGCTTGGTTACGATGCTACTGAAATTACCGAAGAGTATGCAGAAGACGGTAACGGCGCGGTTAGAATGCTTAAAAGAAAGGTGGTTCAAAAAAACGTTCCGCCTGACGTTTCAGCCTTAAAACTTTTAATTGAGTTAGACGGCGAAAAAGAAAAAATTGAAGATATGAGCGACGAAGAACTTGATAAAGAAAAGCGTCGACTAATAAAAATTTTGATGGAGGAAAACAAATGATTATAGAAAAGACGAATAGCCCTATCGTTTGCGATATGGGTGGTTGTTCAAACAAAGCAGTTTATTTTATTAGAAAAAAGGTTGGACAGTCTCAGTATTATAGTCTAAAACTTTGTGACGAATGTGCTAAGGAATTAAGTGCACAACTTGGTAAATTTTATAAAAAGGAGAAAGGCGTTGAAAAAAAGTAAAATTGACGAAAGGTTAGATTACGAGCGCAAAATTGCCGAAGAAATTACGGCAGATTATCAAGCAAGGCGTGAGGCAAGAAGTGGTTTGGAGCATCAATGGCGATTAAACTTAAACTACGTTGCAGGCAATCAGTATTGTGAAATTTCACCAACTGGCGAAGTTATGCAAGAAGAAAAGTATTACGGTTGGCAAAGCCGTAGCGTGTTTAACCACATAGCACCCATAATAGATACCAGACTTGCCAAACTTTCAAGAGTGCGCCCAACTATGAGCGTTAGGGCGGTTAGTTCGGAAGAAGGTGACTTAAAGTCGGCGGTAGTATCGTCGGATATATTGCGTTCTACAACTCAAAGGTTAGAGTTTGATAAAATTATTCAAGACGCAACCGCCTGGTCGGAAGTGTGCGGAACTTGTTTTTATAAGGTAGACTGGAAGGAAAATTCGGGTAAAATTCTGGGCGAGAAAGACGGCGTGCCTATTTTTGAAGGGGACGTTAGCGTTCAAGTAGTTTCACCTTTTGAAATATTTCCAGATAGTTTGTTTACAAGCGATATTAAAGAACTTGGTAGTATTATTCACGCAAGGGCGGTAAGCGTTAACGAACTTAACCGCATATACGGTAAAAGTTTTTTGGGCGAAGAGTTAGACGTGTTTTCTCTTGATAAAAAGCACTTTATATACGGTGGTGGCAAAAAGACTTCGGATACCCTAAACGAACAAATTATTTTAATTGAAAAGTATGAAAAGCCAACTGCTAATTATAAAAACGGTAGGTATTTTGCCGTAGCGGGTGGCGAACTTTTAGAAGAGGGCGAACTTCCCTATCAAAACGGTGTGGACGGTGAAAGGGGATATCCTTTTATTAAGCAAGTAAGCACCGTTCAGGTCGGCGCGTTCTTCGGGGTAAGTTTAGTAGAAAGGCTTATACCACTTCAAAGGGCGTACAACGCCGTTAAAAATAGAAAATACGAGTTTATGAACAGAGTTAGTATGGGCGTTATCAACGTTGAGGACGGTTCAGTCGACACCGACGATTTGGTTGATGAAGGCTTGTCGCCAGGTAAGGTTATAGTTTACCGCCAAGGCAGTCGCCCACCGCAGATTATGAATTCGGGCTCTGTTCCGCTTGATTTTACTTACGAAGAAGAAAGGCTTAAATCGGAGTTTGTAAGTATATCTGGAACGAGTGAAGTTTCTAAAAATTCTACGCTTGCGTCGTCTACCATGTCGGGCGCGGCAATAGAACTTTTAATCGAGCAAGACGAAACGAGACTTTCAGTTACGGCAGAGTCGATACGTTCAGCGGTAAAAGATATAGGAAAGCATATTATAAGGCTTTACCGCCAGTTTGCTAAAAACACTCGTATTATGAGATGTTTAGGTGAGGGTAAATCGGTAAAACTATTTTATTTTAATTCCAGCGATTTGTCGTCAGACGATATAGTTTTCGATACTGAAAACGAATTAACGCAAACGCCAGCGCAAAAAAAGACGGCGGTTTTAGAAATGCTTTCAAGTGGGCTATTAACCGACGACAGCGGTAGAATTTCGTCAAGAACGAAAGTTAAAATATTAGAAATTTTAGGCTACGGCTCGCTTTCAAATTCGCAAGATTTAATTTCGTTGCACTCACAAAAAGCCGAAAAGGAAAATCTTGAACTTTTAGATAGAGAAATTCCCGTTGACGAACTCGACGACCACGGCGTTCACGTTGAAGAGCATCTTAGAAAACTTCTTTCGTTAGACAATGAGAAACTTGGTCAAAGCGAATATAAAGATAGAATTAAAAACCACGTTGCCGAGCATAAAAAAATGCAATTTGCAAACAAAATTGAAAATTTAGAAGATAAAATTAAAGGAGAATAATTATGAATAAAGCGGGAGAAACCGAGCAAACGGTAGTTGAAAATCAAAAAGAAGTCACCTCGCACACCGCGGAGGCGGAAAGCGAAAAAGGCGATGGTAGTAAGGCGCTTGGAAGATTTTCAAGTGCAGACGAATTGCTTGGCGCTTACAACTCTTTGGAGGCTGAGTTTACCAGACGCTGTCAGAAACTTAAAGAGTTGGAGAGGGAAAACGAAAGGCTTAGTAGCGTAGAACAATCTATAAAGAATTCTACTGAAAAAGATTTTCAAAGGGGAAAGAGTTTTAAGGAAAAATATCCTGAAACTAACGAAATAATGCAGTCGCTATACGAGATTGCCGCAAAATCGGGCGACGAAGCCGAAGGCTTTTTGGAAAGAGCGTACGTCAATTACCTTAAAGGCGAAATGGAAAATCAAAAAAATTACTATACGTCTAACGGGTATATTCTTGAAAGCGCTGGGAAAACCCAAGCCGTAAAGGACGAGATAATTCGCGAGTATCTTATGGGCGTAAACGAGTCAAAACCAACAGTCGGGCGATTTAAGGGAAACGGTGAAAGCGTTGTTACTCCACCGTCAAAACCCAAAACGCTATTCGAAGCAAGCAGGATAGCAAACTTAATTTTTGAAAAAGCAAAGGAGATTAAATAAAATTATGACAGTTACTACTTCAACTGCAGATAAAGTATTAAAAACAGCATACCTTGACGTCGTGTCTAATTATCTTGATTACGGTGTAAATCCGTTCTTAGCAAAAATTAAAAAGACGACAGACAGCGTTTGGGGTAAACAAATTAAAAAACTTGTTAATATGTGGCACACTAACGGTATTACAGCCGGCTCGGAAGACGGTGAATTGCCTGATGCTGGTAGCCAAGAATATTTAGAATTTACTATCGAACTTAAAAACCTTTACGGTACGATTGAAATTTCAGATAAAGCGGTTAGGGCTTCGCAAAACAAATCAGGTGCGTTCACTAACATATTAAACAATGAAATAGAATCGCTTATGAAATCGGCTAACGATAATTTTAGCCGTATGCTTTTCGGCGACGGCCTCGGTGAAATTAGCGCCATTTTATCACGTTTAAATGGCAGTACTTACAGGGTAACTAATGTCCATCGTTTGCACCCCGGTATGAAGGTTATGGTATTTAACTCGCACGACGACGTATATGCAAACAACGCTCATATCTTTACAATTAGTAGCGTTGACCTTGAATATAACACGGTAACTTTTGACGTTGAAATTGAGGAGCTTGGCGAAAGAGATACCATTATATATCCTAATACTAACGGAAAAGAACTTACTGGTCTTAAAGCAATTTTCGATTGGTCAATACCTTATTTATATGGTATAGACAAATCTAAACACAAAGAAATTATGCCTTACGTTATTGAAGAGGCGGGGGAAATTTCGGAAATGCTTATCCAAAAGGCGATTGACTTCGTTGACGATAGATACGGTAACAAAATCAACTTTATTCTTTGTTCTTCGGGCGTTAAGAGAGCGCTTATTCAACACTTGTCGACCTATAAACGCAACGTTGATACACTTGAACTTAACGGCGGATACAAGACTATTTCTATTAACGGTATTCCCGTAGTTTCCGATAGATACTGCCAAGAAGGAACTATGTATCTTCTTAATACCGACGACTTTGCAATGCACCAACTTTGCGACTGGGAATGGCTTGAAGGCGAAGACGGTAGAATATTAAAGCAACTTAGCAATAAGCCTGTATATAGAGCAACTCTCGTTAAATACGCAGAATTATTATGCTCACGTCCTTGGGCGCAGGCTATGATTTCAGGTATAACCGAAGTATAAAATTTTATGGTTCTCCGCCCGACTGGGCGGAGAATTTTATAAGGAGGTAAAAATGACTGTATTAGACGTTGTCGGCACGGCAATTAAAATACTGGGCGATTATGATTTTTATAATTATCTTGTAAATAACGGCGACGAGCAAGACGGTTACCTAAACGATAAAGACCTTTTACTAATTGCTTATAACCAAGCCGTAGAAACGGCTGTTAATTATTGTCCGCTTAAATATACTGAAACCCTTTATTCTATAAGTGGTATCGTTAATTATGAAAGATTGACCTATAACCCCTATAAAATACTTAAAGTTACAACTTATAAATCAAATCAATCGGTTGAAATTTTGCCAACTGAAATTAAAACCGACGGGCAAATTACGATAGAATACGTTTACGTTCCAACTGCAAATAGTCTAAATGCAAAATTTGTGTTCGAATATTCTCCGTTATCTATAACTGATATTGCCTACGGTGTTTTAAGTGAGTATTTGCTTTACAAAGGTAGATTTGAAGAGGCAAGCGCATACTTAGATAAATTTATTACTTCACTTAAAAATTCTAATAAAATTAAAAAAGTTGGAAAAATCAAAGAAAGGGTGTGGTGTTAAAATGTATCACAGTAGAAAGTATCCAACGGTTATAAGAAAAAGAATAACGGTAAAAAGTTTTTTAAGCGGTATGAAAAATGGGTTAGACGAAAAAATTGCCGACCTTTCAACTTGTAAATTTGCTTATAACTTCGACCAGTCGAGTGGAGTATTGAAAAAGGGCGTTGGGCTTTCAGCCTTTAATTCGTTTAACTTTTCCGCAATTTCAAACTTAACCGTTTTAGGCGTATATTTTTATAAAAGATACAACGCCGACACTGAAATAACGGAAGAATATATAATTTATTACTGTTCAAACAAACGCCTATATATCGCTAACGCTAACGGTGGAACGTTTGAAAAAATCAGTGACGTGGTTTTTGAAGAAAAGCCCACGGCGGTATCATATAATTACTTAGACCGTGACGTTATGCTTTTTGCAAGCAAGATGGGTGAAACTTATTACCTTGACGGTAAAAATTTAGTTAAAATTGAAGGCGCGCCCAAAATTTCTTCTCTTTGCGTACATAAAGAAAGAATTTTCGTTACGACTGAGGGGGAAGGTACGTCGCTTTGGTTTTCTGACGATTTTGACCCGACAAACTGGATAATTTCACTTACCGAGGCTGGTTTTATTAACTTTCAGGGCGAATATGGAAAACTTCTTAAAGTTATAAGTTTTTTAGACTACGTTTACGTGTTTAGAGAGTATGGTATTTCAAGAGTTGTTGCCTACGGCAATCAAGAAGAATTTTCTACCGACAGCATTTTTGGAAACCAAGGTAAAATTTACGGCGGTAGCGTAACCAGTTGCGGTGATTTCGTTATTATGTTAACCTCCGCTGGAATTTTTAGTTTTAACGGGCTTAATACTTCAAAAATTTTACCCGAATACGACGAATACATAAACGGCGTTGATAACGAAGATGCAAAAGGCGTATTTTATAACGACGTTCTCTATCTCAGTGTAAATATGAAAATCAATGGTAGAGTTGAAAGGGTTTTAATTGTTTACGACGCTCATAAAAAAACTTCGTACGTTGCAAGAAACTTAAACGTTGCCGACTTTGAATTTTTTGGCGGAACGGTAAACAAAACTATTTTCGTTAGAGATAATGATAATCGACCTTTATATCTAAATAATAGCGGTGCGATTTATGGAGTTCCCCTTGTAAAAGAGTGGATATCTCCCTTTTATGATTTTGGGATAAACTGCAAACAAAAAAGGCTTTATAAACTTAGTTTATACACTAATGAAGAGTTAATCGTAACTATTGAGTGCGACAATATAAAACGAGTTTATAATTTTCAAGGCGGTGGCGTTCAAGAAGTTTACCCCTTATTGCAGGGCGAAAGATTTAGAATTTCACTAAAAAGCCAAACGCTAAACCCTGAAATTTGTAATCTTAGCGTTTACGTTGAGTATGCAAAGGGGGCTGTGTAATGAATTTAGACTACGGCAAATTAGCCTACGTTAAAGTTATGGAACTTGAAAAGAAAATTGAAAACTTGCAAAAAGATATAAAGGGTAGTTTAACCGACGTTTTGTGTTTCGATTTAACAACGCCTGAAAATCGCACGGTATTTAATAAAAAATTTTCTTGTAAGTGTAACTCAAATTCAACTATAAGCGTTTCAGTAGAAGTTCAAACTGACGTAGCGCATTCTATAAAATACGAGTTATCCTTAGGTAACGTGGTTATTAAAAGCGGTGTTTTTGAAGGTGGCTTTGGTAATTTTACCATTGAACACGGCGCTGGACAGGGCAACGTAAACTATAACTTAACTCTCTCTTGCGTAACTTCGTTTTATATAAACAACCTATACGTTACGCTAAGCGGAAAAATTTCGCATTTGACTGAGTTTAAGAGAATGTCGTCATACACGCACGGCGACGTAACCTACGTTTCAACGGTTAGCGGTAATTTGCTAATTTTATACGGTTATTCAACAAGTGAAGGGTTTTACGAATTGTTTTATATAACTGACGTTAAAGACACTTCAATCGTAGGTTTTATAGGCGAGGAATTATACGTTGCTTACGTTGACGCGAATAACGCCTTAAAAATGCTAATATATAACCCCGTAACGTATAACGGCTTATTTGCCAACTTAAACGTTGTGGGCGTTACGTCGGTTTGTGGTTACGAATACGGCGAGGGCATTGAAGTTTTGTTTGTTTTAACGGGTAACGTTTATTCGGGCGTTTACGTTAAAGGGGAAAAGTTTAGTTATTTACCCGTTAAGCGAAAGGGCGTTAAAGTTACCGCTGAGGCAAACTATCCCGGTGCGTATATAGTTAGCGACGCGTACTCTTCAAACAAACTCGTTACCGACACTACTACTTACGTTTTAGCAAAAGGTAATAGCCACCATTTTATAAAGACGGATTTAGGCTACGAAATAACCTATAACGACGCTAACGCATTATATTATCAGGTTGTTAATGAAAGTGTAAGAACACCGCAAAACGCTGGATATTCAAACGAAAGAATAACGCTCGTAGACGGAAAATTTTTGTTGCGAGTAAGAGATTTACTTAAAATAAGCGAGGATTAAATATGATAAGTATTCACGAAAAAATTTTACAATATTTCAAAAAACACAATATCGGTGAAGACGTTAAATTAACTTCTACACAAGAAGACGACGAGTTAAACGTATTAAAAAACACCAAAGCGATTGAAAGTGAAGTGGTGGAAGTCGAGCCTAAAACCACTTCGAATAAAAAGGACGATTTTATTAAAAAACTTAAAGATTACGACCAAGAACTTCAAGGCACGTTAAATAAAAATACCTTGCAAACGATAGAATATACTCCGCTTACCCAAGAAGAAATTGAAGGAAAAGCAAAAGAAGGCAAGGACGAAAAATACCAACTTAAAATAGACGACCTTGCCAACGAAACGGCAAAAAAACTTAGCGATATTGAAAAGAGCAATCAAACTCTCAACGATACCGCTAACAAGCAAAAGGAAAAAATTGATGTTTTGTATGCCGACGCCGAAGAAAAGGTTGAACAAAGCGCGGTTAAAAGGGGTATATCAAGGTCTTCAATCGTCCAAGAACAAATTAAAGGTTTAGGCGTTGAAAAGATTAAAGACGTGCTTTCTATCGACCAAAATTTAGCAAGCGAACTTAAAAACAACCAAGACAAAATTAGCGAGTTAGAAAGCGACTATTTGTTTGCGGTTAATAAGTTGAACGTTGAAAAAGCACTTGAAATAAGCCAAGAAATTCAAGACCTAACCGAAAAGCAAAACAAAAAAATTGAAGAAGTTTTGAAGTACAACAACACCGTTAAACGTCAACGTGCTCAAATGAAAGAGCAAGAATTAAGCGAACTTGACAAGCAAGAAAAGATTAGAATTCAGCAAAATATGGTTCAAGAAGCGTTAAATTATTATTTATCACTTCCAAAAGAGCAAGCGCTTTTAGAGTTTGAAAACGACAAAGAAGTTAAAAAACTTTTAGGCGACTATGCGGACATGGTTCGAAAATATATAAAAGGCGGTGACTAAGGTGTGGACGGCGTAATTTTTTACGCCGTTTTTACTTGCGATTAAAACGCTTGCAAAAATTTAGAATATAATATATAATCTACTTGTAAAATAATTTTATAGGTAATTTT
>JAZLBK010000016.1:0-3262 GCA_045613665.1 Christensenellaceae bacterium
AGATAAAGGAGTAACTTTATGAAAAAATTTATTAAAATCATATTAGCAACGGTTTTAGCGACCATAAGCCTTTTCACTTTAACTGCGTGTAACGAAGATAAAGACCAAGTTAAACTTATCAATATTGCACTTACCGAAGAACAATACGCATTTGCTATGCAAATTGATAATACTGCTTTACAAACGAGTTTCAACGCGTATCTTGCTGAAATCAAAGCAAACGGCACTTTTGACGCAATAATGGCAAAATACTTTGAAAACAAAGGCGAAAAAGTAGGTTACAGTTACGTTGGTGACGGTACGGGCACTAACGAAGCAGGTTCTGTTGGCGCAGGCAAATTCGTAGTTGCAACTAACTGTCCTTTCTCACCGTTCGAATATATTGAAAACGGTAAAATTTACGGCGTTGATATGGAAATTGCCGCAGGTTACGCAACTAAAATGGGTCTTGAATTAGTTATTAAAAATATCGATTTTGACGCAATTTTACCCGCTCTTGACGCAGGTTACGCAGATATCGGTATGGCTGGTATGACTATTACTCCCGACCGTGCAGGTTACCTTTTCTCAACCGAATACTATAACGCATCGTTAAACATTATCGTAAAAGCAGATAACACTGATTTTGATAATTGCACCACCAAAGAACAAGTTGAAGCAGTTCTTCAAGGTTTACAAAACAAGAAAATAGGCTACCAAAACGGTACGACTTCGGTTGACTACGTTGCTGAATTTGAAAATATTGAAGGCAAGGGCTACGACAGTGCCGCTATCGCAACTTACGACGTTATTAACGGAAACATTTACGCAGTAATCGTAGACAACGCTCCCGCTGCTGCAATCGTAAAATCTTACAACAACTAATACAACTTAAAACTAAAAAAACGATAATTTCCCGCAACGCAAGTTGTGGGAATTAGTCGTATTAAAAGGTATTTATGAACTGGTCTTTGAAGTGGCAAATTTTTATTGATAAAATTTCCTACAATAACTACGACAACAACTTTATGAAAATGCTTGGTAACGGGCTTTTAGTAACGGTAAAAATTGCCGTTCTTGGTTTGATTATCGGCATAATTATAGGCACGCTTATAGCGGCGGTTAAAGTTGCGCCCAAATACAAACTTTCTTTAAGAATTTTAGATAAAATTTGCGCCGTGTACACCGCTTTTTTCCGCGGAACTCCTATAATGGTTCAACTATTGCTTGCCTACTACGTATTTTTACCTATGTTAGGCGTAACGGGTGTTAATCCGGAAATGGTTGGTATTACCATATTCGGTCTTAATTCTGGTGCTTACGTTTCGGAAATTATGCGCGGTGGCATAAAGTCGGTTGATATCGGGCAAATGGAGGCGGGCAGGTCGCTTGGTCTTACCTACGGAACTACTATGTTAAAAATAGTAATTCCGCAAGCGGTTAAAAATATTCTTCCAACACTTGGTAATGAGTTTATTACTTTAATAAAAGAAACTTCGGTATTAAGTTTCATAACGGTAGTCGACCTTTATAACGCTTTAAGAACGATAGCAACGGCAAATCAAAACTACGAATTCGTTATTCCCTATATCGTTCTTGGCGTAGTGTATATTTTATTAGTTCTTTTAATTTCGCTTATGGTAAAGGGAATAGAAAAACTTTTTGCTAAAAGCGATAGAAATATTACAGTTATTCAAAAAAAGACTGAAAAGGGCAAGGTGTAGATATGAGTGATATTGTATTAGATATTCAAGGTCTTAAAAAGTCTTTTGGCGATAAAGAAATATTAAAGGGAATTGATTTCGTCGTAAAAAAAGGCGAGGTTATAGTTGTAATCGGTCCGTCGGGTTGCGGTAAATCTACCTTTTTAAGATGTATTAACTGTATGGAAGACGCAAGTGACGGCGCAATTTGGTTCGACGGTGAAAACCTTGCCGATATGCGAGTTGACATCAACGTTCACCGTCAAAAAATAGGTATGGTGTTTCAGCAGTTTAACCTATTTAACAACCTTAACGTTTTACAAAACATAACCTTAGCGCCTATTTTAGTTGCTAAGGCGAAAAGAAACAAAATTAAAAAGCAAAACTTAAAAATTAGGCTTAAAAATTTGTTTTCTAAACAAAAACAACCGCTACTCGACTTGGGCGACGATATTAAAACCATTAAGTTAAAGGCTGAGCAAAAAGCGTTTGAACTTCTTAAACAAATTCAACTTGAAGAATTTGCTAAGGCGTATCCGTCAACTTTATCGGGTGGGCAAAAACAACGTATAGCAATCGTTAGAGCGCTTGCAATGGAGCCCAAAGTTATTCTTTTTGACGAGCCTACTTCGGCGTTAGACCCTGAAATGGTAGGTGAAGTTTTAGAACTTATGAAACGCCTTGCAGAAGACGGTATGACGATGGTAATAGTAACGCACGAAATGGGTTTTGCAAGAGAAGTGGCGAACAGGGTTATATTTATAGACGGGGGTAAAATCGTAGAAGAAAACAACCCCAAAGAATTTTTTACTAATCCTAAAAACGAAAGGCTTAAAGAATTTTTATCAAAAGTTTTATAAAATAAAAAAGCGGAAAAAAACCGCTTTTTTTTTGTTAAAATTACTTTTAATTTGAAAGGTAATGTGTTATTATATAAATAATTGTTTTATCACTTATAAACAAACGGAGAAATTTATGAAATTCAAACCTATTTACGACCCAAATTATTACCCTATGATTGTTAAACTTAACGAGTTTAGGAACGCCGTTTCAAAAGAAGAAAACAAACTTTTAAGAATTTGCGTTGAAAGAAACAAAGGGTATAACTTTGTATACGACCTTAAAATTTTTGCTTGCGAAGATAAAAAAGAAGAAAACTACGGCATAGCCGAAAGAATTATTAAAACTATTTTATGGGTAGCCGGCGGTTACAAAATTTATATCGCAGGGGACGATTATATCTACGATAGAATTAAATCTGCTTACTCTAAAAACGGTGCGCGCGCTTTTGACGAAAAGTTTATGTCAGGCGTTTATGAAAGACCGTTTGAAGTAGTTAAAGTTTCCTATGAAGATTTCCCCGAAAAGAAGGGTTGTTCGCTTAAAGTTGGCGGGCATTTAGACGGTTGCCGTATCGGTTTTGATGCCGGCGGTTCAGACCGTAAAGTTTCAGCCGTGATTGACGGAAAGGTAGTTTATAGCGAAGAAGTTGTTTGGCACCCCAAACTTAACGCTGACTGGCACTATCAATATAACGGCATTATGGAATCAATGAAAACTGCGGCAAGCAAAATGCCAAG
>JAZLBK010000017.1:0-22150 GCA_045613665.1 Christensenellaceae bacterium
TCTAAAAACCTTATGAAAAAATACGGAATTCCAACGGGCGATAGCGTAACTTTTACCAACGCTGATGATGCTATAAATTACCTTAAAACGACTGATTACCCAACCGTTATTAAGGCGGACGGGCTTGCGCTTGGCAAGGGCGTTATAATCGCTCAAAACTACGCTGAGGCGGAAAACGCAGTTAAAGAAATCATGCTTGACAAGGTTTTCGGTGCAAGTGGTAACAGTATTTTAATTGAAGAATTTTTGACCGGCCCCGAAGTTTCCGTGCTTTCGTTTACCGACGGCAACGTAGTAGTTCCTATGGTATCGTCAATGGACCACAAGCGCGCAAAAAATGGGGACGAAGGTCTTAATACGGGTGGTATGGGAACGGTTGCGCCCAACCCCTATTATACCGATGAGATTGCCAAAGAGTGTATGGAAAAAATATTTATTCCTACCATAGAGGCAATGAAAAAAGAGGGTAGAACGTTTAAGGGCTGTTTGTATTTTGGGCTTATGCTTACCCCGAAAGGACCTAAGGTAATAGAATATAACTGCCGTTTTGGTGACCCTGAAACGCAAGTAGTTCTTCCACTTCTTGAAAGTGACCTTTTGGAAGTTATGCAAGCAACCACAAACGGCACGCTTAACCCCGACCAAGTAAAATGGAAAAAGGGTGCTGCAACGTGCGTGGTTATGGCGTCAAACGGATATCCGCAAAAATACGAAAGTGGTTTTGAAATTGTAATCGACGAACTTTCAAGCGACGAAAACGTTTATATTGCGGGCGCTAAACTTGACGGTGGCGTATTAAAAACGGCTGGCGGTAGAGTTTTAGGCGCGGTTGCTACGGCAGAAAATTTAGAAAACGCAGTTAAAAAGGCTTACGGCGTTGTGGATAAAATCAAATTTGGCAACGCTTATTACAGAAAAGACATAGGAAAACGCGCGCTTTCGCGCCTTGAAAAGTAGGAGCAAAATGGTTTACAGAGTTTACGTAGAAAAAAAAGACGGCTTTCAACACGAGGCAAACTCACTTCTTGCAGAAGTTAGGGATTTGCTTGAAATAAAGGGCGTAGAAAACATTAGAGTTATTAACCGTTACGACGTTGAAGATATTGAAAAAATACTTTTCGATTACGCTTGCAAAACGGTATTTTCAGAACCGCAAATGGACACGGCTACCGATACGGTAGACCTTTCTGGCGCAAACGTGTTTGCGGTAGAATATCTCCCAGGTCAGTTTGACCAAAGGGCGGACTCTGCATCTCAATGTATTCAACTTATATCTCAAAAAGAGCGCCCCACGGTAAAAACCGCTAAGGTTTACGCTGTTTATGGCAACGTTTCTAAAAGCGATATAACGGCTATTAAAAAGTTCGTAATTAACCCCGTAGAAAGTAGAGAGGCAGAACTTAAAGAATACCAAACCTTAAAGATAGAACAGCCCGTTCCCAAGCAAGTTGAAACGCTTGACGGGTTTATTGACCTTGATAGGGCTGGGCTTGAAAAGTTCGTTAGCGACTATGCGCTTGCTATGGACGGTGACGATATTGAGTTTTGTCAAAAGTATTTCATTAAAGAAAATAGAAACCCAACTTTAACTGAAATAAAAATGATAGACACCTACTGGTCTGACCACTGCCGTCACACTACTTTCTTGACTACTATTGATAAAATTTCGTTTGAAGACGAAGAAATTCAAAAAACGTACGAAGAATATTTAAGCGCGAGAGAAGAACTTAACCGCACCAAGCCTATCAACCTTATGGACATAGGCACATTGGCTGCTAAACTTTTGAAAAAACGCGGTATTTTGACAGGGCTTGACGAAAGCGAAGAAATCAACGCTTGTACCGTTAAAATAAACGTTGACGTTGACGGAAAGGAGCAAAAATGGCTGTTGCTTTTCAAGAACGAAACGCACAATCACCCCACGGAAATCGAGCCGTTTGGTGGTGCTGCAACTTGTATAGGTGGCGCTATAAGAGACCCGCTTTCGGGTAGAAGTTACGTTTACTCTGCAATGCGCGTTACGGGTGCAGGTAATCCATTACTTCCCGTTAAAGAAACGTTAAAGGGTAAACTTCCGCAAAGAAAAATAGTTACCACGGCTGCCGCGGGCTATTCGTCGTACGGCAATCAAATAGGTTTGGCTACTGGTCAAGTTGATGAAATTTATCACGACGGTTACGTTGCTAAGCGTATGGAAATAGGTGCGGTAGTTGCTGCAACTCCGCAAGAAAACGTAAGGCGTGAAGTTCCAGCCCCCACCGATAAAGTTATTTTAATCGGCGGTAGAACGGGGCGTGACGGTTGCGGTGGCGCAACGGGTTCGTCTAAATCACACACCTTAGAATCTTTAACCGATTGCGGTGCGGAAGTTCAAAAAGGTAACGCGCCAGAAGAAAGAAAACTTCAAAGATTATTTAGAAATAAAGACGCAATGCTTATGATTAAGCGTTGTAATGACTTTGGCGCCGGCGGTGTTTCAGTTGCTATCGGCGAACTTGCCGACGGGCTTTCGATTGACCTTAACGCAGTTAAGAAAAAATACGACGGGCTTGACGGTACGGAACTTGCAATTTCCGAATCGCAAGAACGTATGGCGGTAGTAGTTGAAGAGAAAGACGTTCAAAGGTTTATAGACCTTGCTGAAAAAGAAAACTTAGAGGCAACCGTAGTTGCAACCGTTATTGAAGATAAGCGCTTAGTAATGAGTTGGAACGGCAAAACCATAGTTGACATTTCAAGGGACTTCTTAAACAGCAACGGTGCTGAAAAACACGTTAACGTTGAAACGGCTAAACCAAGTTGCTATAAAAAAGAAGAAGTTAAAGATTTCGTTAAAGGCTACGTAGATTTAGCAAGCGACTTAAACGTTTGCTCTAAGCGTGGATTAGCAGAAAGGTTTGACTCAACGATAGGTGCAGGCACGGTTTTAATGCCTTTTGGCGGTAAATACCAGCAAACCCCACCGCAAGCAATGGTAAATCTCGTTTCGGTTGAAAAGGGTCATACCAACACCGTTTCTTATATGGCTTGGGGCGGTAACCCTTACGTTGCTGAAAAAAGCCCTTATCACGGCGCTTACCTTGCGGTTGTAGAAAGCGTTTCAAAACTTATTGCTACGGGCGCTGAGTATAAAGACGTTTACTTAACTTTCCAAGAATATTTCAAAAAACTTAAAAAAGACGCTAAGCGTTGGGGACAACCTACAAGCGCTCTTCTCGGCGCTTTCAAGGCGCAAGTTGAACTTGGGGTAGCCGCTATCGGCGGTAAGGACTCTATGAGTGGCACGTTTGAAGATATAGACGTTCCACCCACCTTAGTATCCTTTGCGGTAACTACGGGTAAAGTTGACGAAGTTATTTCGCCCGAATTCAAAAAAGCGGGCAATAAGGTGGTTTTATTAAAACCAGAATATAAAAACGGTCTTCCCGTAACCAAATCTTTACTTGATAATTTTAACGTAGTTACCGACCTTATTAGAAAGGGTGTTGTACTTTCAGTTTATACGCCGACCTTTGGTGGCGTAGCCGAAGCAGTTCTTAAAATGTCTTTCGGTAACCAAATCGGTTTCGCTTACGATAAATCGGTTAAGGTTGAAGATATCTTCAATTACAGTTACGGCGCGTTCGTAATAGAACTTAGTGAAGATGCTGAAATTGGTAGCCTTTTAGGTTATACCACGAGCGAAAAAGCAATTTCGTATAACGGCGAAAAGGTAGAACTTGCTACTTTACTTAAAGCGTACGAAGATAAGTTAGAACCCGTATTTGCTTGCAATATAAAAAACAAATCTCAAACTGCAACTAATTTCTCTTCAAATAAAAATTGTACGTTTAGCGCTAATATAAAGGTTGCTAAACCCAAGGTTTTAATCCCAGTATTCCCAGGAACGAACTGTGAGTTTGATACCGCAAAAGCGTTTGAAGATGCTGGTGCTAACGCAGATATTTTCGTAATTAAAAACTTGACGGCTGACGCTGTTTCTAAATCGGTTGAAGAGTTTGCAAACAAGGCAAAACAAAGCCAAATCATATTTGTTCCGGGCGGTTTCTCTGGCGGTGACGAGCCAGACGGTTCTGGTAAGTTCATTACTGCGTTTTTTAGAAACGGCGCGGTTAAAGAACAAGTTACCAAACTTCTTGACGAGCGCGACGGTTTGATGGGCGGTATTTGTAACGGTTTCCAAGCCCTTATTAAACTTGGACTTGTTCCTTATGGCAAAATTATAGATACCGACGAAAATTGCCCTACCTTGACTTATAACGACATAGGTCGCCACCAGTCGAGAATTGTTAGAGTTAAAGTTGCGTCAACCAACTCGCCGTGGCTTTCAGGTGTAAAAGTTGGCGACGTGTTCAACGTACCCATCTCGCACGGTGAAGGTAAATTTATAGCAAGTGAAGAACTTATTAAAAACCTTGCGTCAAATGGTCAAATTATGACACAGTACGTTGACTTTGATGGAAACGCGTCAATGGATATCGCTTTCAACCCCAACGGCAGTATACACGCTATTGAAGGTATTTTATCTCCCGACGGTAGAGTATTCGGCAAAATGGGACACAGCGAAAGAAAAGGTTACGGCTTATACAAAAACGTGCTTGGCAATTACGATATGAAATTGTTCGAGTCGGCAGTTAAATATTTTAACAAATAATTAAGGTTGGAGAAAAGTTATGAAATATTTATCGGATATTGAAATTGCGCAATCTTGCAAAATGAAACCTATACTTGAAATCGCCAAAAAATGCGGTATCTGTGAAGACGATATCGAATATTACGGCAAGTATAAAGCCAAGGTTGACGTAACTAAATTAAAAGATAAAAAGAAAAAGGCTAAACTCATACTCGTAACGGCAATTACCCCCACCCCAGCGGGCGAGGGTAAAACCACTACGACTATCGGTCTTGCCGACGCGCTTAACAAAATAGGCAAGCAAACGGTTGTGGCTATACGCGAACCGTCGCTTGGCCCTGTCTTTGGTATAAAAGGCGGTGCTTGTGGCGGTGGATACGCCCAAGTAGTTCCTATGGAAGATATCAACCTTCACTTCACGGGTGACCTTCACGCAATAGGCGCTGCTAACAACCTACTTTGCGCTATGCTTGACAATCATATCTACCAAGGCAACGCCCTCAATATCAATAAGCGTTCAATAACCTTGAAAAGATGTGTTGATATGAACGATAGACAACTTAGGGTAGTTATCGACGGCTTAGGTAAAAAAGTAAACGGTATTAAGCGTGGTGACGGTTTTGAAATTACCGTAGCCACCGAAGTTATGGCAATATTTTGCTTAGCGTCGACAATTACTGACCTTAAAGAAAGATTATCTCGCATCGTAGTTGCTTACGATATGGACGGAAAGCCCGTAGCCGCAGGTCAACTTGGTGCGGTAGGCGCTATGACTGCGCTACTTAAAGACGCTATTAAGCCAAACCTCGTTCAAACGTTAGAGGGAACGCCTGCTTTCGTTCACGGCGGTCCATTTGCTAATATCGCTCACGGCTGTAACTCGGTAATTGCTACCGAAACGGCTATGAAACTTTCCGACTACACTATAACCGAAGCGGGTTTCGGCGCGGATTTAGGTGCTGAAAAGTTCTTAGATATTAAGTGTAGAGCATCTAACCTTAAACCGTCTGCCGTTGTTTTAGTAGCCACGGTAAGAGCGCTTAAAATGCACGGTGGCGTTCAAAAGACCGACCTTGATAAAGAGGACTTAACCGCCTTAAAGGCTGGTATTCCTAACCTTCTTCGCCACGTTAAAAATATTCAAGAAGTTTATAAACTTCCTTGCGTGGTTGCAATTAACCGTTTCCCAACTGACACTCAAAACGAAATAGATTTAGTTGAAAAAGAGTGTAATGCGCTTAACGTTAATAGTATCCTTTCTAACGTTTGGGCGGAAGGCGGTAACGGTGCGATTGAACTTGCAAAAGAAGTTGTTAAAATTGCAAATGAAGAAAACGATTTTACTTTTGCTTACGATTTAGACCTTTCTATCGAGCAAAAAATTGAACAAATCGTTAAAAAGGTTTATCGCGGTAAGGGTGTAACTTTCACCCAAGAGGCAACCGAGCAAATTGAACGCCTTAGCAAAAACGGATACGATAAACTCCCCGTATGTATTGCAAAAACTCAATACAGTTTTTCAGACAACCAAAAACTTTTAGGCGCGCCGGAAGACTTTACGGTTACGGTAAAAAAGGTTAAACTTTCAGCGGGCGCAGGTTTCGTTGTAGTTTTAACCGGCAACATTATGACTATGCCGGGTTTACCAAAAGTTCCATCGGCTATGAAAATAGACGTGTCGGAAGACGGCGTAATTAGTGGACTTTTTTAGGAGAATTTTATGAAGGCAAACGAACTTAGAAGAAAATATATCGACTTTTTCGTATCGAAAGGCCATAAAGAGATATCGTCGGCGTCGCTTATTCCAGAAAACGACCCAAGCGTATTGTTTACTACTGCGGGTATGCACCCGTTAGTTCCTTACCTTCTTGGCGAAAAGCACCCGTCGGGTAGTAGGCTTACCGACCATCAAAAATGTTTAAGAACGGGCGATATAGACGAAGTTGGCGACGCAAGTCACTTAACCTTTTTTGAAATGATGGGAAACTGGTCGCTAAACGATTATTTCAAAAAAGAATCAATAGGTTTTAGCCATGAATTTTTAACTAAGGTTTTAGGTATTCCACAAGAAAAAATATCGGTAACGGTATTTGCTGGCGACGACAAAGTTCCGCGTGATACTGAGGCGTATAACGCATGGAAAGCGCTTGGTTATCCCGATGAAAGAATACACTTTTTAGGCAGAAAAGATAACTGGTGGGGTCCAGCCGGCGAAACCGGTCCTTGCGGTCCTGATACCGAAATTTTCTACGATATGGGCAAGCCCAAGTGTAGCGATAATTGTAATCCTTCGTGTAACTGCGGTAAATACGTTGAAATTTGGAACAACGTTTTTATGGAATACAACAAGCAAAAGGACGGCAGTTACGTTAAAATGGATATCCATAACGTAGACACGGGGCTTGGTTTAGAGCGCGTGCTTTGTGTCTTAAACGGCGAAAAATCGGTATACGATACCGAAATTTTTAGGCCCATTATGGACGGGCTTAAAAAGGAAACGGGCGTTGAAATTACTGAAAATAACCTTAGAATTTTTAGAATTATTGCCGACCATTTAAGAGCAATAACCTTTATTCTTGGCGACGATAAAGGGGTATCTCCGTCAAACGTCGACCAAGGCTACGTTTTAAGGCGACTTATAAGGCGAGTATACCGTCACTTAAAAAGCATTTGTAACCCTGACGGCATAATGGTAAAAATTTCAAAAATTATAGTTGACGAGTTTAAGGGCGTTTATCCCGAACTTGAAAGAAACCGAGCCTTTATAGAAAAGTCGCTACAAGACGAAGAGAGAACTTTCTCTAAAACGCTTGACCAAGGCATTAAAATTGCAAGTAAGTATTTAGACGGGTTGAAAGACGGCGAAACTCTAACTGGCGAAATGGCTTTCAAACTGTACGACACCTACGGTTTTCCTATCGAATTAACCGAAGAACTTGCAAGCGAAAGGGGTGTTAAAGTAGACGTTTTAGGCTTTAAGGAACGCTACGCAAAACACCAAGAACTTTCACGACAAGGCGCAGACCAAAAGTTTAAGGGTGGGCTTTCGGACAACAGCGAGCAAACCACCCGACTTCATACGGCAACGCACCTTCTTAACGGCGCGCTTAGAAAAGTTCTTGGCGATACCGTTTTCCAAAAAGGTAGCAATATTACCCCCGAAAGATTAAGGTTTGACTTCTCTTTTGAAAGGAAAATGACGCCCGAAGAAATTCAAGCGGTTGAAGATATAGTAAACCAAGCAATCAAAGAAGATATCCAAGTGGTTTTAGAAGAAATGCCCGTTGAAAAGGCGCGTGAAGTAGGCGCTATCGGTGTTTTTGGTAACAAATACGGCGAAAACGTTAAAGTCTACACGATTGAAGGCTACTCCAAAGAAATTTGCGGTGGACCGCACGCTCAAAGAACTGGGGAACTTGGCTCTTTCAAGATTAAAAAGGAAGAGAGTTCTTCGGCGGGCGTAAGAAGAATTAAAGCCGTTATTATCGGCGTATAACTGCGTTTCTGCTCGTTCTTTCGTCCACCACAACCGACAAGGTTAGTGGTGACCGTAAGTCCTCGCGAGCCTTGTTCTACTTGATACTAACGTCTTTAATTAAGTTAAAACAAATTTTAGGCGTATAACTGCGTTTCTGCTTGCGTTTTACCAAAATCTAAATGAAAATTTATACTTAAAAAGCGTGTAATATACACGCTTTTTATTTTATAGTTAAAGTTTATTGACAAACTAACTAAGTAGTATTATAATTTTAATAATTGCATTATTAAAAGGGCTTGATTTTATGGTAATTGATTTAATTATTTTAATTTTATACGCGCTAATGATGGTAGGCGTGGCGATATATACTAAAAATCGTTCAGGGTCGGTAAACGACTTTTTGCTTGCAGGCAAAAAGGGGCTTAACGGTTGGATGACGGCTTTTGCCTACGGAACGACTTATTTTTCGGCGGTAATATTTATAGGTTACGCTGGGCAATTCGGTAGGGCTTACGGTTTAGCAAGCGTTTGGATAGGCGTAGCAAACGCTATTATAGGAACTCTTATCGCTTGGCTCGTTCTTGCTAAGAGAACTAAGAATATGACGGCTCGTTTAAGTTCTAAAACGATGCCTGACTTTTTTGAAAAAAGATACGGTAGCAAAGCCCTTAAAACTCTTTCGGCGGTAGTGATATTCGTATTTTTAATTCCATATTCCGCGTCGGTTTACAGTGGTATTAGCTGCTTATTTGAAACGGTGTTTAACGTTTCTGGGTGGGTAGTTATGGTAGCGCTGGCAGGTTTAACAGCGCTTTACCTTTTCTTCGGCGGATATTTTGCAACCGCGCTTTCAGACTTTATTCAAGGAATTATCATGATTGTTGGCGTTATTCTTATGATAATTTGCTTTTTAAGTCACGAAAACGTAAACTGGGATATTTCTGCTATTGCAAATAACCCCGAACTTTCTTGGACGACTTTCGGTTCTTCAAACAAAGGATTTTACGGTAGTACGGTATCGCTTATATCTCTTATGCTTTTAACTTCGCTTGGGGTGTGGGCTACTCCGCAAACGGTACATAAATACTACGCAATACGCGACAAAAAAGCAATTTTGCAAGGCGTGGTTGTTAGCACTATGTTCGCTTTGCTTATAGGTTTCGTGGCATACTTTACGGGTGCGCTCAGCGCGCTATTTCCAGAAATTGCGACTGTGCCTGACTCAAAAGTTATTCCCGAAATGCTTAAAATTGCAATACCAGTTGGGCTAACGGGCGTAATTGCCGTTTTAATTCTTTCGGCAAGTATGTCGACGCTATCTTCGGTATCGCTTGCGAGCGCGTCGGTAGTGGCGGTGGATATATACGGTAACGTTAAAAAGGGCGCAAGTGATAAAAAAGTCAATGCCGTTATGAGGGGTTTATGTATAGTATTTATCGCTATTTCGGTAACCATTGCGCTTTTGAACGAAAAATTTAGTATTACCGCTATCGCCTATATGATGGGCATTAGTTGGGGAACGCTTGCAGGCTGTTTTATGGGGCCGTACGTTTTAGGCGTTATTTGGAAAGGGGTTACCAAAACCGCGGTGTGGTCGTCGATAATAAGTTCGCTCGTTTTAACGGTGGGGTTAATACTCTTTTTCGGCTACGACATAAACGGCTTTAATTGTTCGCTTGGAACGGCTATAAAATCGGGTATAGGCGTTTCGCCTACGATAGGCGTAATTTGTATATTTTTCTCACTTATTATAACGGTAACGGTTAGTTTGTTCACTAAAAAACCCGATAAAGACGTTATTTATAACGCATTTGAAAAACCACTTGAAAACGAGATTAAATAGGATTTAATTATGATTTGGTCAAAAGTAGAAACTTATTCGAGAGAAAAAATTGAACAGTTGCAACTTGAAAGGTTAAAAGAAACGGTTAACCGCGTTTACGAAAAGGTTTTACCTTACAGAAAAAAGATGGACGAATTAGGCGTTAAACCGCAAGATATTAAGTCGCTTAGTGACCTTTCTAAACTTCCTTTCGTAACCAAGCAAGATTTAAGGGACAATTATCCTTTTGGTTACTTTGCGGTTGAAAAAGATAAACTCGTTAGGATACACGCGTCAAGCGGAACTACGGGTAAGCCCACCGTTGTTGGCTACACTCAAAACGACCTTGAAATGTGGACGGAGTGCGTTTCTCGTATTGCTTGTATGGGTGGTGCGACTGAAAAAGACGTTAGCCAAATTTGTTTTGGATACGGTATGTTTACCGGCGCGTTAGGTCTTCACTACGGGCTTGAAAAAATAGGCGCTACTATCGTTCCGTCGTCAACGGGCAATTCCGAAAAACAAATAATGTATATGCAAGATTTTGGAACTACCTTGCTCGTTGCTACGCCTTCTTACGCTCTTCGTCTTGCCGAAGTTGCAAGGGAAATGGGCATAGACCCAGCCAAAGACTTAAAGGTGAAAATCGGGCTTGTGGGCAGTGAACTTTTAACCGAAGCAATGCGTGAAGAAATGCATAAATACTGGGGTAAAGATATGCTTGTTACTTCTAACTACGGTATGAGTGAACTTATCGGCCCGGGCGTTTCGGGTGAGTGCGAATACCTTGACGGTATGCACATAAACGAAGACTTCTTTATTCCCGAAATCATAAACCCCGAAACGGGCGAAGTTTTACCCGCTGGCGAAAAGGGTGAACTCGTAATAACTTGTATTAAAAAAGAGGGCATACCCCTTATAAGATATAGAACGAAAGACGTAACGCGTTTAATCTACGAGCCGTGTAAATGCGGTAGAACTTTTTGCAGGATGGAAAACCTTTCGGGGCGTAGCGACGATATGCTTAAAATTCGTGGCGTGAACGTATTCCCAAGCCAGATTGAAGAAGTTATTTTAAGTTTTGACGAACTTGGCCCACACTACGAAATCGTAGTAGAAAGAGAGGGCTACAACGACAAACTTACGGTAAGAGTTGAACTCAACGTGGAAACGGACTCCTTCTCGGAACTTGAAAGGATTGCAGGCGCGGTAAGAAACAAACTGCGTATCGTTTTAGGGCTTGACGCAAAAGTAAAACTCGTTTCACCAAACACCTTACAGCGTTTTGAAGGCAAGGCAAAAAGAGTTAAAGATTTAAGGAGTAAATTATGAGCGAGAAAATTATAATGCTTGGAAACGAGGCAATAGCAAGGGGCGCGTCCGAAGCGGGCGTAACCGTATCGAGCGCGTATCCGGGAACACCAAGCACGGAAATAAGTGAAATGCTTTGCAGGTACGATGAAGTTTATACCGAGTGGGCACCCAACGAAAAAGTAGCCGTAGAGGTTGCGTTCGGTGCGTCGGTTGCGGGCGCGAGAACGCTTGCGTGTATGAAACACGTAGGCTTAAACGTGGCAAGCGACCCAGTATATACTTTTGCATACACAGGCGTTAACGGAGGCGCGGTTATAGTGGTTGCGGACGACCCAGGTCTTGCAAGTTCTCAAAACGAACAAGATACGCGTATGATAGCGCGTTCTGCTCATATTCCCGTACTTGAACCGGCGGACAGCCAAGAGGCGAAAGATTTTACCGTTTTTGCATACGAACTCAGCGAAAAATACGACACGCCTGTTATCGTTAGAACTACCACTAAACTTGCTCACTCGCAAAGCGTAGTTGAAGTTAAAGATAGAGTTTCTGTTCCGTTAAAGCCGTATGAAAGAAATATGCGCAAATACGTTATGATGCCGGCATCAGCAATAGGTAGGCACGTATACGTTGAAGAGCGTGAAAATCGCTTGATGGAAGACGCTAACTCCCTTTTCGTTAACAAAGTAGAAAAAGGCGACGATAAAATCGGTTTTATAACTTCGGGTATAGCGTATCAATACGTTAAAGAAGTTTGCCCCACGGCAAGCGTATTAAAACTTGGGCTTGTAAATCCGCTACCGAAGAAACTTATTGAAGAGTTCGTTTCGTCGGTAGAAACCGTTTACGTTTTTGAAGAGTTAGAACCGGTTATTGAAGAGCAGGTAAAAAGTTGGGGCTTAAAAGTTTTAGGTAAAGACCTATTTACCCGCCAAGGCGAATATTCGGCAAATCTTTTAAGAAAAGTTTTATACGGTGAAAATAAGGAAGTTTTCAAAAAGCAAGAAGTTCCTAACCGTCCGCCTATTTTATGCCCCGGCTGTCCGCACAGAAGCGTGTTCTCGGTGCTTAAAAAACTTAAAATTCACGCATCGGGCGATATAGGTTGTTATACGCTTGGCGCAGTTGCTCCGCTTGACGTTATTGACACTACCGTTTGTATGGGCGCAAGTATTTCAGCCCTTCACGGTATGGAAAAGGCTGGCGGTAAAGAGTTTATTAAAAACTGGGTGGCGGTTATAGGCGACTCTACCTTTTTACATACGGGTATAAACTCACTTATCAATATGGTTTACAATAAAGCGACGGGTACGGTTATTATTCTTGACAATCGCACCACGGGTATGACGGGGCATCAAGAACATTCGGCAACCGGTAAGACGTTGAAGGGCGAAGATACCTACGCTATCGACCTTAAATCGCTTTGCTTAGCGGTGGGCGTTCCCAAAGTTTTAGAAATTAACGCGTTTGACGTTGCTACTTTGGAAAAAACCGTCAAAGAAAGCGTTTGTGGCGAGGAGTTAACGGTAATTATTGCAAAAGCGCCCTGCGCTTTACTTAAAGGGCAAAAGTTCTTAACCTACAACGTTATCCACGACGAAAAATGTAAAAAGTGTGGTATGTGTCTAAAAATCGGTTGTCCTGCTATTAGCAAGCGTGACGGCAAGATGGTTATTGACGATACTATGTGTAACGGTTGTGGGCTTTGTCTTAACTATTGTAAATTCGGTGCTATCGAGGTAAAATCAAGATGAAAAACGTTATGATTGTAGGCGTAGGCGGACAAGGTACGCTACTTACGAGTAGAATTATAGGAAAATCGGCGTTATCGCTTAATTACGACGTGAAGATTTCAGAAGTTCACGGTATGGCGCAGAGGGGCGGTAGCGTAGTAACTTTCGTTAGATACGGCGATAAGGTTAGCGAGCCGATTGTAGAAGAAGGTATGGCTGACGTTATTATTGCGTTTGAAAGGCTTGAAGCGTTAAGGTATGCGCATTATCTTAAAAAGGGCGGTATTTTAGTGGTTAACGATTGCCGTATCGACCCTATGACCGTTGTTACCGGCGCTGTTGAGTATCCCGAAGATATTTTAGAAACCCTTAAAAAAGACTACTTAGTTTACGCTATCGACGGGCAAAAAATAGCCAAAGAGATAGGAAATAGCAAAGTTCTTAACTCGGTAGTTTTAGGGTATGCTACTAAACATTTAGGTTTAGATAAACAAACGGTTATTGAAACTTTAAGGAAAACGGTTCCATCTAAGACGGTAGAACTTAATGATAAGGCATTTGCGTCTGGTTATAATTTTTAGGAGGCTATTATGATTTGGAACGAAACGAAAGAGTGTATGTCTCGCGACGAGATGACTAATCTTCAAAGCGCAAGGCTAAAAAAACTTGTAGACTACGTTTATCACAACGTAGAATTCTACCGTAAAAAAATGCAAAAGATAGGGCTTTTGCCAAGTGACATTAAAGGGATTGAAGATATAACTAAACTTCCCTTTACCACGAAAGACGATTTGAGAGACAACTATCCTTTCGGTTTATTTGCAGTTCCCAATTCCGAAATAGTTAGGATACACGCGTCAAGCGGAACTACCGGTAAAGCAACGGTAGTAGGCTATACGAGAAAGGATTTAGACGTTTGGGCAGAGTGCGTTGCAAGATGCTTAACTATGGCGGGCGTTAGCAAGAACGACGTTATTCAAGTAGCCTACGGTTACGGTCTTTTCACGGGTGGTTTAGGCGCGCATGCCGGCGCTGAGAAAATAGGCGCAACGGTAGTTCCTATGAGCACTGGCAACTCTAAAAAATTAACCACGATGATGGTAGATTTCGGCGCAACCGCTATTGCGTGCACGCCGTCTTACCTTTTATACATTTCAGAAGTGTTACAAGAAGAAGGTTTGCTTGATAAAATCAAACTTAAATCGGCAATTTGCGGTGCTGAACCTTGGACTGAGCAAGTGCGCGAAGAACTTGAAAAAAGGCTTAACATTACCGCGCACGACATCTACGGTCTTTCGGAAATTATGGGTCCTGGCGTTGCGTGTGACTGTAAGTTTCATAAAGGCTTGCACGTTTGCGAAGACCACTTCTACCCAGAAGTTTTAGACACTAAGACCTTAACTCCGGTTGAAGACGGTGTTCTTGGCGAACTTGCGTTTACTACTTTAACAAAAGAAGGTATTCCGCTTATAAGATATAGAACCAAAGACTTAACCAGCATTTACCACGACGTTTGCGATTGTGGTAGAACGAGCGCGAGAATAACTAAGTTCAAAGGCAGAGTTGACGATATGCTTATTATTCGTGGTGTAAACGTTTTCCCAAGTCAAATTGAGGCTGCGCTTTGTGAAGTTAAAGAAGTAACTCCACACTATATGATGATAGTTGATAGAGTTAACAATCTTGACACGCTTGAAATTCAAGTAGAACTTTCAAACGATTTCTATACCGACGAAATTAGGGGTATCGAGGCTATGACTAAAAAGATAGGCCACGCAATTAACCAAGCGATAGGCTTATCGGCAAAAATTAAAATCGTTGAACCGCAAACGCTTATAAGAAGTGAAGGTAAAGCAGTTCACGTTATTGACAAACGTAAACTTTATTGATATTTAGGAGGTTTTATTATGACATCTAAACAATTATCGGTTTTTATTGAAAATAGAAAGGGTAGACTTTCAGAAGTGTTAGACGTGTTGAAAGAAAACGGCGTTAACATTTTATCAATGAGCCTTGCCGACACTACTGAATACGGTCTTTTACGCCTTATCGTAAACGACCCTGCGCTCGGCAAAGAAAAACTTTCAAAAGCGGGTTTTTCAAGTTTGCTTTCGGACGTAATGATATTAAAAATTCCACACGTATCGGGAAGTTTACAACAACTTCTTAAACTTATTGAAAAGGCTGACATCAACGTTGAGTATATGTACGGCTTATCAATTGATAAAGCGGAGGCTTACGTCGTACTTAAATCTTCGAATTTTGCTAAAACGGAAGAAGTGTTAAAAGCAAACGGAGTTGAAACTATTACCCCTGAGCAACTTATTAAAATGTAATATGATAATTGATTTTCACACCCACGTTTTTCCTGATAAAATTGCTCAAAAAACGATAGATTATCTTGCTGAAAAGGGCGGTAACACCCCCTTTTCTAACGGCACTGCTACGGGGCTTTATAATAAACTTTTACAAAGTTGCGTTGACGTTGCCGTATCGCTACCCGTACTTACTAAACCACAGCAGTTTGAAAGCGTTTTTAACTTTGCGTTAGAGATAAATGAAAGGTATAAAAACGGCGACAAAAAGATAATTTCTTTCGCTGGAATTCACCCCGCTTGCGACGACGTTAAGGGCAAGTTAAAACGGGTTAAAGAGGCTGGGCTTAAAGGGGTAAAAATTCACCCCGACTATCAAGAAACGCTAATTGACGACAACGGTTATATTGAAATTCTAAAATGCGCAAAAGACCTTGACTTAATAGTGATAACCCACTCGGGTATCGACTGTGGCTACCGCGATAAAGAGGTGAAATGCCCGCCCGTTTTAGCGCGAAAAGTTATAGATAGTGTGGGGCACGATAAGTTCGTGCTTGCCCATTTTGGCGGAAACGAAATGGTGGGTGACGTTATTGAGTATTTGGCAGGGCAAAAGGTGTATTTTGACACGGCTTTAATATCAAAATTCCTTAAAAAAGAAGAGTTTTTAGCGGTGTTAGATAAGCACGGCGAAGATAGAATTTTGTTTGCCAGCGATTTTCCTTGGGGTGATTTTGCTAGTGACGCAAAGATTATAAAATCTTATGGGTTAAACGCTCAAACGGAAGAAAAAATATTTTATAAAAACGCATTAAGGTTACTATGCTTAAACGATTAACACTAAGCGGTAATGCGCTAAAAATTATAGCGTGCGTGTCAATGTTTATTGACCACGTAGGCGTAATGCTATATCCTGAAATTACGTGGCTTAGATACGTTGGAAGACTTGCTTTTCCTATTTTTGCCTTTTTAATTGCAGAGGGTTGTCGCTATACAAAAAACAAACTAAAATACTTTTTAACGGTGTTTATACTTGGCGTAGTTTGTCAACTTGTTTTTAACGTAGTTTATCAAAACAAAATCTACTTAGGTATTTTATTAACCTTTTCGCTATCAATAATATTGATATACCTATTAGAAAACCTTAAAAAAGCGATTATTGAAAAAGCTAAACTGCAATTTATATTTTTTTACGCCCTTTTATTTATAGGTTTTTTATTCTTTTGTTATTTCGTAACCCTAAAAGTAACTTTTGACTACGGTTTTATAGGTGTAACGCTACCTTTAATTTGTGCGCTTTTCGATTATAGAAAGTTCAATTTAGTAAAGCGTAGCCTAATCGTTAAAAAGTTGTGTTTTTTAGTGGGAATAATCGTTTATTATTTGTTGAGCGAAAACAAGGCTTTTACGGTTAGCGCGCTACTTACTATACCGCTTATATTTATATATAACGGCGAAAGGGGAAAACTAAATTTGAAATATTTATTCTATTTGTTTTATCCCTTACATTTTATAGTTATCTACTTAATATCAATAATAATATAGGCAATTTCGCTTGCCTATATTTTTTTATAATTTGGGTATTGACTTAAAGGTTAAATTATAATATAATTTAATTAATTTTATAATAGGGGAATATGTGTATGAGGCAAATTATCAGCCTAAATAAAGATTGGGGTTTTGCAAAAGGGCTTAATGAACTACCGGTTAGTTTAGACGGGCTTGAAAGCGTAAATCTTCCGCATTCTTGGAACAGCGTTGACGGGCAGGACGGTGGCAACGATTATTTCCGTGGAACTTGCTATTACGCTAAAAAAATATTAAAGGCAGAACTTATAGGCGCGGAGTGTTATTATCTTGAAATTAACGGCGCAAACTCAACTTCTAACGTGTATCTTAACGGCGAACATTTAAGAAAGCACGACGGTGGCTATTCGACGTATAGAATTGACGTTACCGACTATTTACAAGAAGAGAACTTTTTAGTCGTTCAAGTTGACAACTCTCCAAACGAAGAAGTTTATCCGCAAATGGCGGACTTTACCTTTTACGGCGGTTTGTATCGTGACGTTAATATTATTGCCGTAAATAAAACTCACTTCGACCTTGACTTTTTCGGTGGCTTAGGCGTAACGGTTACGCCAGAAATTAAAGGCGCTGACGCTGACGTTTACGTTAAGACTTACGTAACGGGTAAAAAAGACGGGCAAGAGATTAAACTTACCGTTTTTGATAAAGACGGAAACGAAGTTGTTTCAGGTTTTGGCGAAGAAACGGTTTTAACTATTAAAGACGTTATTCTTTGGAACGGGCGCAAAAACCCTTACCTTTATAGTTTGAAAGCGCAAATCTTAAACGGAAATAATATCGTTGACGAAGTTTTAATAAAATTCGGTTGCAGAAGTTTTGAAATCGACCCTGAAAGGGGATTTATCTTAAACGGCGAAGAATATCCGTTAAGGGGTGTTTCTCGCCATCAAGATAGATGGGGCATAGGCAACGCCTTACTTCCCGAGCACCACAAAGAAGATATGGATTTAATTTGTGAAGTGGGCGCAACTACTATCCGTTTAGCACACTACCAGCACGACCAGTATTTTTACGACCTTTGTGATGAAAGGGGTATGGTAGTTTGGGCGGAAATTCCGTACATTTCAAGGCATATGCCAAAGGGTAGAGAAAACACCATTTCTCAAATGAAAGAACTTATCGTTCAAAACTACAACCACCCGTCAATCGTGGTATGGGGCTTGTCTAACGAAATAACGATGAACGGCGCAGACGACCCAGACCTTTTAGAAAACCACTATATTCTTAACGATTTAGTTCACTCGATGGACAAAACGCGTCTTACCACCATGGCTTGTATATCAATGTGCGATATGAACGAAAAATACGTTCAAATTCCTGACGTGGTTTCGTATAACCACTATTTCGGTTGGTACGGTGGCGAAACGGATATGAACGGGCCTTGGTTTGATAAATTCCACGCTAAATTCCCAAACAAGCCGATAGGCTGTTCTGAATACGGTTGTGAAGCGCTTAACTGGCATACTTCTAACCCACAGCAAGGCGATTACACAGAAGAATATCAAGCGTATTATCACGAAGAACTTATCAAGCAGTTATTTACAAGAAAATATTTGTGGGCAACCCACGTTTGGAATATGTTTGACTTCGGTGCTGACGCAAGAGCCGAAGGCGGTGAAAACGGTCAAAACCACAAGGGGCTCGTTACCTTTGATAGAAAGTATAAAAAGGACGCTTTCTTTGCTTACAAAGCGTGGCTTTCCGATGAGCCTTTCGTTCACATTTGTTCTAAGCGCTACGTTGATAGAGTTGAAGACGTGGTTAAAATTACCGTTTACTCTAATCAACCCGAAGTAGAACTTTTTGCAAACGGCGTTTCGGTTGGCAAATCAACCGCAAAAGACCATTTCTTCCGCTTTGAAGTTAAAAACGAGGGTGAAACGGAACTTGTTGCGGTGGCGGGCGAGTGTAAAGACCTAAGCCTTATTAAAAAAGTAGATAAGTTTAACGAAGATTATCGTCTTAAAGAAGGCACTACCGTTCTTAACTGGTTTGACATCAACGAGGTTGAAGGAAGATTAAGCCTTAACAGTAAACTTTCAGAAATAACTAAAACTTTCCGTGGCAAACTTGTTTTAGGTAAAGTTTTACTTAAAGTTATGAAGGCTATGAAAGGAAAATCTAACAAAGGCGGTAAAAAAAGCGGAGGTTTCAAACTAACCCCCGAAATAAAACAAATGATGATGAGTTTTACTCTTCTTCGTATGACGGGATTAATGAGTATGGTAGACGTATCCTTTACAAAAGAAGAACTGTTAAAAATAAACGCAAAACTCAATAAAATTAAAGTAAAATAAAATATTAAAACAATAAAAAACAACCCCGAAAATTCGGGGTTGTTTTACTATTAACTATTTTTTATGTCGTTAAGGTTTGCAATCGTTTGCGCTACTGCCATATCGTCAGCATTAAGCGAAATAGGTTGAACAAATTTAGTTTTGAACATTTCAACTTCGTATCCGCCACGTGGTATTTCGCGTGCAGTTGGGAAGTAAATTCCCCTACCGTTACTAAGTGCTAAAACTAAACTATTTTCAAACACTTTTGCGTTTTTAATTTTTAAGCCTATTTCAGAGAATAATTCGTGCGGGAAAGATATAAACGCAATGTCGCCAAGTGTAATTATTGTTTGGGCAAACGGAACGTTATCAAGTTCAACGTAATTATCTTCGTAAGACTTGATAACTCTTTCGAAGTAAGTGCGCTTAGCAATTTGTACGTTGTAGATAGCGTCTTTTAACTTTTCATACTCTTCTTTTGCTTGTTCTAAGGTAATTCTTGGTTCCAAAGGCATCTTAACTTGGTAAGTATTTACTTTTAACTTAGGCGTAGAATATTCGCTTATGTTTTCGAAGATAGAGCAAGCGTCCTTAGATGCTAACTTGCCGATTTCAATCGCGTCATTAACCGTCTTTTCGCCCGTGGTTTTACCGCTTTTAAGCCTTGGACCAATGTCGCCCTCGGGGCCGTTGAAAAATGCAGTAATACCACCGCTAATTTTATCTAAATCGTCTATCATAGGGCCCGGCCAGTCACGAGTAATTTCGGTGTTAACACCACTTGCAGTGCCGTGGCAAGCATAGTGAACTAAGTTTGCTTTAACCTTATTATCGTCGGTAAGGAAGGAAACAACCGTCATTTGCGGGTCGAATATGCCTTCGGGGTCTTGACCAAGTTTAATTTTACCCTTGTCGCTCAATTGACGGCGGTTAATTGCAACAAAACTGTCGCCTTTTGCCATGCCCATTTTAACGGGAGTAGCGTTTGCCTTAGCGTCCTTAGAAACTTTGATAAGTTTAGGAAATAAAATATTGTCAACGTAGTCGGTATCCACAGAGCCCCAACCAGCCGAGTTAGAAGTGCTTGGACCAGAGTGGGTGTGAGTGGCGTGAATTATTATGTTTTTAGCAGGCATATCAAGGCTTGCACCTATATCTTCAAGCAACTTATCGTTAATTTCATTAATAATACAACAAATCGTAACGCTTATCATAAGCGCTTGGGTATCGCCTTGCCTAAAATATAATGCAGATGCCGTAAGTTCGTCATTTACAGAAGTTGAAATAATATTAGGGTCGTAACCGTATAGGTGGCCACCAACCTTAGGTGTTACAATTTCTCTTGCAACGCCGAGGTATAAAGTTTCAGTCGTCATATTAAAACTCCTTTTTTTTATTAGATTATACTACATAATTATAAAATAGTCTACTGGTTTTCATTATAAACTTACGCAAAGTTATTTGACTATATTTTTTATATGCAACAAACAACCCCGAAAGGTTCGGGGTTGTTTGTTGTTAACTATTCTTTAAGTTTTTTAGATTTTCAATAGTTTGATTAACTACGTTATCGTCAGCGTTTTGCGAAATAGGTTGAACGTATTTGGTTTTGAACATATTAACTTCATATCCGCCAAGCGGTATTTCGCTATAAGTAGGGAAGTAGTTTCCACTACCGTTACTAAGCGCTAAAACCAAACTGTTTTCAAACACTTTTGCCTTTTTAATTTTTATGCCGATTTCAGCAAACAATTCGTGTGGAAAAGATATAAAAGCAACTTCGCCAAGCGTAATTATAGTTTGAGTGAAAGGAACGCCGTCAATTTCAACGTAATTTTCTTCGTATGATTTCACAATCCTTTTGTAGTAATCACGCATAGCAATATGTACGTTATGTATAGCGTCTTTACGCATTTCATACTCTTCTTTTGCCTTTTCGTAAGGAATTCTTGTTTCCAAAGGCAATTTAACTTCAAAAGTATCAACTTTTAATTTAGGCGTAGAATACTCGGTGATAGTTTTGTAGATGGCGCACGCGTTCTTAGATGCTATTTCGCCAAGTTCAAGCGCGTCATTAACGGTGTTGTTCCCCGTTGTTTTACCGCTTTTAAGCCTTGGACCGATATCGCCTTCCGGCCCGTTGAAAAATGCAGTAATACCACCGCTGAGTTTATCTAAATCGTCAATCATAGGGCCTGGCCAGTCACGAGTAATTTCGGTATTAAGACCACTTGCTGTGCCGTGGCAACCGTAGTGAATTATGTTTGCCTTAACTTTATCGTCAGGCAAAATGAAGGAAATAGCCGTCATTTCAGGGTCGAATATACCTTCGGGGTTTTGACCAAGTTTAATTTTGCCCTTGTCGCTCATTTCACGGCGGTTGATTGCAACTAAACTTTCGCCTTTTGCTACGCCCATTTTTACGGGGGTAGCGTTTTGTTTAGCGCCTTTAACTACTTTAATAATTTGGGGAATAAAAATTCCTTCAATGTACTCTACGTCTACGCCACCCCAACCTGCCGAGCCAGACGCACTTGGACCAGAGTGAGTGTGAGTAGAGTGAATTATGATATTTTTTACAGGCATTTCAATGGTTGCGCTAATTTCGTTAAGTATTCTTTCAGTTATTTCATTGTTAATTCCACAAATGGTAACGCTTAACATAAGTGCTTGGGTATCGCCTTGCCTAAAATATAATGCGGATGCCGTAAGGTCGTCGTTTACAGAAGTTGAAATAATATTAGGGTCGTAACCGTATAAGTGGCAACCTATTTTAGGTGTTATAATTTCTCTTGAAACGCCAAGATATAATTTTTCAGTGTTCATAAAAACTCCTTTTAGAAATTTTACATTACAACTTCATTATATACTTAGGCTGAATTATTTGCAAGTCATTTTTTATACGAAAATACCCAAAAATTCACAATTATCATTGACAATAAAATTGTATTTATGCTAACATAAAAAAGAGGTTTTGTATGTTATACCA
>JAZLBK010000018.1:0-6081 GCA_045613665.1 Christensenellaceae bacterium
AAAGTTTTTATATAGTAATCAATAAAGTCTTGTAACGTGCCAACGGTAAGTTGTTTTTCGGGGTGTTCAATAACGATTTTTTGAGTTTCATCTTTAACTATACACTCAACCGTTTGCGCGCTTTCGCTACCGTTTAACGATTTAACGTAAGTGGAAAGTTCTTTAATAACGTGGCTTGGCGAAACACCGAACATAACGCGATAAATGGGCTCGAAGTCAAGCGCGTCGTCGTGAAGGTTGTTAATTTCAACGAGGGCGTATCTTGCCGGGTGGTTTTTAGCCTCGTCACCAAGTTTTTGTTTAAGTTCAAGATAACAAGTTCTTGCAGTTGCAAGCGAGTGGTTTCCGTCACCTACCGCAAACAAGAGTTTAGAAGGCGCGTTACCATACAATCTTTTAGCGTTTTCGTCACTAATTAAGTTTTGTAAAGCGGTGTTTATTTTATCAAACCCGTCTTTTACAAGATAGCCTTTTACGCTACCACCACCCTGCATAAGAGTAAAGTCGTAAATTTTTTCAAGGCTTTCTTTGTTTTTCGTTATAGGCTCGATAACAGTTTTATTATCGTCGTCTATAAGTAGCATTACGTGTGGCGTTTCGATAGTAGCGTTTTTTCTAACTTTAACTCTTGGCGGTATTCTTTCAAGAACCGTGCCTTCGGTTGCGCGAATAAGCGAAGTAGAACCCTTTGAAAAATCGTAATTTTCAAGGTCAATCATAGCAACTAAACCGCGTTTTACTCTACCGTCTTTTTGAGTTCTTTCGGTATAAATTATAGAGTTTTTATACGTTTTAAGCACGGTTTTTTCATACTCTATCATTTTTTGGTTTGCGGTAGGAATAATACTTTCTGCGTTTGAAAGATATACTTCCGGAACTATTATAGATAAAGTAGACGGACTATCTCCAACTATATTTTTAGTTTCTTCCCAGTATTCGGGTTCGCTGGTGTACTGGTCACAAGCAATAACAGCCCACTTAGTTCCATCAACCAAGTTAAAATCTGGGAGCATTACGTCAGCAGGATATAAAGATAATTTTTTCATAATATCTCCTTATTATCATTACAATTACCCACTCATTTGAGTGGGTAAAAATAATTATTTTAGTATCTAAATTCTATTTTTTTATATTCTGCGTACTGATCGTACGCTTTTTTTCTAAAATAATAATTGCCTTGTTTTATAAGTGAAAGCCCCTTTTCTTCAACGTACGAAGATATCGCGCTTTCGCTAACGCCGTTAGCAGTTAAAATTGAACTAAGTTTTTCAAGACAATATTTTTCAAGTTCTAACGGCTCTAAATTAGACTTGTTAACTTCCGCCTTTAAGCCGTTTATAAACGTATTATATTCTTTATCCGAACGGAACTTACCCTTAAAATCTAAGGCGTATTCGTCAAAAGTTTCTTTAATAATTTTTTTCATTTGGTTGGGGTTAAAACCGAAAGGACGCTTAACGTCACTAAACTTGCCCTTTTTAATTACCGCAAAGTAACCGCTTTCATCACTAAATATAGCGTTGTAAGGGTTAGTGAAAAAGGCTTTAATTTCTTCCGTTTCTTCGCCTATTAACTTTATAAGTTCGTTAGTTAAATTTGTTAAAACTTTCGTGAGATTATCTTCACTTAACAAAGCCGTTTCAACCGACTTTATAAATTCGTTAACCGCTACTGCGCCACCTACTAAGCAAAAAAACTTTTTGAAGATAAACAACACGAAATCTTTTGCTCTACTATCGGTTAAAGGCTTTTTGTCCCACTCGCTTGAAAGCGTTATTTCACTTAAATAATCTACGGGTGTAAAAGTATCTTCTTGGGTGAAAAAAGCCTCGTCATTAGAAAAACCGTGCTTAATTTCACGCACGGGAACTGCAAGTTTTTGTGCTTCTTGCTTTTCTTTTAATAAAATCTCTTCGATTTCTTTGTACATTTTTTCAATACAGTTCATTTTTCACCAAAAGAAATTATTTTCAATTATTGTATCACGTTTTTGTTTTTTTTACAATCTTTTTTTGCTTTATAATCTAAAAAAACCGAAAAGGTAAGCTTTTCGGTTTTTAAGTTATAAAATTACTGAAAAATCTTCAACGCTTAACCTATCTTCGTGCGCTATTGACGGGGTTGAGTTTTCACTTTTATACCCTACTAAAAGTATTCCGTAAGGAATATAATTTTCAGGTATATTAAGCACGTTGTAAACTTTTTCGTTAGAAAAACGACCTATCCAGCAAGTTGAAAGACCTAAGTCGGTCGCTTTAAGCATCATATAGGTTTGAATAATAGTAGCGTCAACTTCCAAAAAGTTTCGTCCGTTTGATTTTAACACGCAGGCTTTATCTTTATTACCGCATACTAAAAAGGCAACGGGCGCGCCGAAACGGTTGGGAGTTACCTCGTCTATCAATTTAAGCGCGTTTTCAGTTTTTGCAACGAATATTTTTTGCGGTTGGCTGTTTTTTGCCGTTGGGGCTAACCTTACCGCTTGAAGTATGGCTTGAATTTTTTCTTCTTCTACGGGAGTTTGTTTATATTCTCTTACCGAATATCTTTCTTTTAATACTTTTTCAAATTCCATAATTTTCTCCTTTTGCTATATTTTAGCATAATAAAAGGGGAATTTCAACTATTTTATTACGCCGAAAGATTTTATCGCCACTGCTTTTGCTTTAATAGTTACTTCGTAACAATCGTTTTTAGGCTCTACCGATAGAGATACCGAGCCGTCTAAATTAAAATATTCAAGCATGGTTTTTTTAAGGTCGTAACAAATCATTTCGGCTGTGTCCGCACTAAGTAACAACCTATCGTTTTTAATAATTTCTTGCAGTCTTTTTTTGCTTGAAGTCATAACCTACGCTTTAACTCCTTTCTTATACTACCCCAAAACCCAGAGTATTTTTTAAGATAATCGTACGGCTTTGAAGATTTTCCCAAAAGCCTTAACGCAATGCTTTTTATAGCCTTTCCACTATCCCCTAAAAAACCACCGAAAGTGATTGAAGTTAGAGTGTCGTCATCGGGTACAACGCCTAAAACTTCTATTTTTAACGTATTTTCAATATCGTCTGGCGATAGGCTTTTTTTACTTAAAACTAAATCACCGCGAATTCTATTTATTATTGCTTCTATTTGTGATAGCGAGTAACTTTTAAGTATTGAAATAACTTTATCGGCATCACGGACGCTTGTAATAGTGGGCGTTACCACTACTATTGCTTTATCCGCGCAAGACACGGCGCGATGAAAACCAAGGTCAATCCCCGCAGGGCAGTCGATAAATATATAGTCGAAAAGCCCTTCTATACTGTCAATAGCGTTCTTAATACCCTGTCCGCTTATTTCGGGCGAAGTTAAAGTGTGCGCCGACGGAAGTACGAATAAGTTTTTATTAAGCGGACTTTCAACTAACGCTTGCTTTGCTCTGCATTTACCAGCCACCACGTCCGAAAGGTCGAAAACCGACTTGTTTTCAACGCCGGTTAAAACGTCTAAATTGTTAAGCCCTAAGTCCCCGTCAATAACGGCAACGCGCTTTCCACTTTCAGCAAGTTTTAGCCCTATATTAGCAGTTAGCGTGGTTTTACCCACACCGCCTTTACCAGATGTTACAACGTATTTTATAGCCATAAAAAAATTGTAAAATAATAAGAGTGATAAATTATAGTAGTTATTGTTACAATTTGATTTTTTTTGTATAAAAAAACACGGCTACAAAAGGCGTTCCCTATAAGGGATTTTTTGAAACATTAAAATTTTATAGGAAATTGCACTTTCAAGCGGTCAAAAGGAATTGGAACTTGGATTAAATCCGAGTTCTTTTTCTTTTATAAAATCTATTTTCGCTTCAACTTTTACAATTCCTTAACATTTTACAAACAATTTGTTATAATATAGGTGCTACAATATAAACATAAGGAGAGTTCTTATGATAAAAATATTCGTTGTTGAAGATGATATGGACTTAAATCGTTTTGTTTCGTCAAGCCTTCGTAACGTTGGTTACGACGTTGTTTCGTGTTTTGACGGACTTGAAGCGTTAGAGAAAATGGACGAGGAAAAATGCGACCTACTTTTAACCGATATAATGATGCCGAGAATGAACGGTTTTGAACTTGCGGAAAGCGTTCGCTCTACCGATAAGACAACGCCGATTATTTTTATGACGGCAAAGGACGATAAACCTTCTAAAATGCTTGGCTATAATATCGGTATCGACGAATACGTTACAAAGCCTTTTGATATAGACATATTGCTTATGACGATTAAGGCAATACTTCGTCGTGCGAAAATTGAAACGGAAAAGGAAATTACGCTTGGCAACTTTTCTATGAACGTGGAAGAACGCACGGCTTTGCTTAACGGCGAAGAAATTTCCCTTACCGTAAGAGAATTTGATATATTATTCAAAATGCTTTCCTATCCGAAAAAGACGTTTACTCGTTCGGTGCTTATGGCAGAGTTTTGGGATTACGATTCTTCTACGACAAGCAGAACTGTTGACGTATATATGGCGAAACTTCGTGAAAAAACTTCCGCTTGCGACGGCTTTGAAATCGCAACCGTTCACGGTCTTGGCTATAAGGTGGTATTAAAATGAGAAAGAAAAAAGTAAGAAACGTTGGCTTTTCTATTGCAGGTGCTTTTATTTTCTTTGTTTCAATTGCGCTTGTAATGCAAATAGCCATACTCGTTTACGATTATATTAGGCAGCGCACCGATAATCCTGCGTTAATCGCCGTACTTATTTTAATTGTAATTATTGTGCTTTCTACGTTTTGCACGGTGTTCGATTGGGTGCGTAGAAAAATTACGGTTGATAAGCCTACGAAAAAGATTTTAGACGCAACGGAAAAAATTGCAGAAGGCGATTTTACCACTCGCCTTGAAATAACGCACGAATATAGCAAGTATAACGAATACGATTTGATAATGGAAAACTTAAATAAAATGGCTGTAGAACTTCAAAAGAACGAAGTTTTGAAAACCGACTTTATTTCTAACGTTTCCCACGAAATTAAAACACCGCTTGCCGTTATCCAAAACTATGCAACGCTTCTTCAAGACGATACGCTTAATAGTGAAACGAGAAAAAATCACGCTAAAACGTTGATTGCGGCAAGTAAACGAATTACCGACTTAATAACGAACATATTAAAACTCAACAAGCTTGAAAACCAAGAAATCCAAGAAAAACACGAGAGATTTAATCTTACCGAAGCGCTTTCTGAAAGCGTGGTTGAATTTGAAACGATTATAGAAAAGAAAAACCTTGAACTTAATTGCGATTTTGACGACGTAAATATTTTCTCGTCGAAAAGTCTTTTAGAAATCGTGTGGAACAACCTTATTTCAAATGCGATAAAATTTACCCCCGAAAACGGAAAAATAGATATAATACTTAAAAGAAAAGGCAAAGATGCTGAAATTAAAGTTGCCGATACGGGATGCGGTATGACGAGCGAGGTCGGTGTAAAAATATTTGAAAAGTTTTATCAAGGCGACACTTCGCATGCTACACAAGGAAATGGTCTTGGTCTTGCACTTGTGAAAAAGGTAATAGACATTTTAGGGGGAGAAATCTCCGTACAAAGCGAAGTAAACAAAGGAAGCACTTTCACAATTCTATTAAAGGACGTAGTTTATGAAGATTGATTTTCGTGCCCTTTGGAAAAAAATATTAAATCCACCTACGTGGGCAAAGATATTAACGTTTATCGTAACGATTATAAGCGCAACACTTTCCCTTGTTGCCGTAGCATTGGGCTTTGAAAATACCACACTTGCTATCGTTGCATATATACTTTTCGGTATAGCAGGCGTTTCCCTTGCATATAGCGTTTACCTTATTATCCCACTTTTCCCTAAAATGAAAGCAAGTATAACTGCTTGGTTGGAAAACCACGAGTTTACCTATCTGCTTTTAAGAAATTTTGGGTTTAGAACGGTAATTTTTGCAATCGGCTCGTTTGCAATGAGTTTATTGTTTAGTGGTTTCAATGCCTATATGGGTATTGTAAACCGTTCTATTTGGTACGGAGCGCTCGCCGCATTTTACATTGCGCTTGCATTTATTCGTGGCGG
>JAZLBK010000019.1:0-3576 GCA_045613665.1 Christensenellaceae bacterium
ATTTACTCCTGTCTTTACTTTGGCGGAAAACTCTAAAACACCTCCGTCGTTAGTAATAACAGTATGCTTATTTTTATCTAAATTTTCATAATCGTATTGATTTTTTATTCTCGATACAACTTCTTCTTCCGTAAGTCCACTACGGCTTTGTACCGACTTAATTCTAAGCCCCAAATCGCGCATTATAACTATTACTTTATCGTACTTTTCTTGATAACCGCTTTCAAAAAGAAGTGGAACTTCGTGAAATACCACGCTATATCCTTTACTTTTTTCAAACATACTCTCGTAAATTTTTAGGTGCGTATATTTGTTTAAGGCTTTGAGTTTCTCTCCGTCGTTAAACACTTTGGTTGAAACGGCAACCCTATCAAGCGTTTCACCACCGCCGTCTATTTCAACGGCATCGTAAACGCCCCGAACGAATTCGGGATTTTTAAGAAGTTCGCTATAAGTTTTGTCAGCCGATATTACGGGATACCCCATTTTTTTAATTTCAGCGATAGCGGTTGACTTACCTGAACCTATACCGCCGGTTATTGCAATTATCATAGTATTTTACTTAGCGTCGTACCAACTTTTACCCACCTTGCACTCAACTGTTAACGGAACGGATAAAGTTACGGCGTTTTCCATTTCTTCTTTTAATATTTTAGACGCTTTCTCCGCGTCAATTTCCTTAGCGTCTATAATAAGTTCGTCGTGCACTTGAAGTATAAGTTTAGCGTCTGGGCACTCTTTTTTAAGCCTATTATAAACCTTTACCATTGCTATTTTAATAATGTCAGCCGAACTGCCTTGAAGTGGCATATTCATTGACGCGCGCTCCCCAAACGACCTTAAATTATAGTTTGGCGAATTGATTTCACGAATATATCTGCGCCTATTAAGTAGCGTTGAAACGTAGCCGTTTTCCCTTGCAAACTCTACGTTTTGTTGCATATACTCTTTAACTTTGGGATAACTTTCAAAATATTTTTTGATATACTCGCTCGCCTCTTTAACCGAGCACTTTATATTTTTAGAAAGCCCGTATTCGCTTATGCCGTAGATAATACCAAAGTTTACCGCTTTTGCCTTTCTACGCATATCGCTCGTAACCTTTTCAAGCGGAACTGAAAATACTTGGCTTGCCGTTATCGAGTGGATATCTTTACCTTCGTTATACGCCTTGATAAGTTCTTCGCTCTTTGAAAAATGTGCGAGTAGCCTAAGTTCTATTTGAGAATAGTCGGCATCAATTAAAACCCTATCTTTATCGCGCGGGATAAAAAACTTTCTTAGTTTAATACCCTCTTCGTCTCGCACGGGTATATTTTGAAGATTTGGCTCTTTTGACGAAAGCCTTCCAGTTTGCGTAAGCGTTTGATTAAAGGAGGTATGAACCAATCCCCCGTCTTTCATTGCAAGAACTTTTAACGCTTCAACGTAGGTAGATAAAAGTTTTTGAACCTTTCTATACCTTAAAATTAACGGTATTATCTCGTGTTCGCCTAAAAGTTCTTCAAGGCTTTCAGCGGTAGTTGAATAACCGCCCGTCTTGTTCTTTTTGCCGTGTTTAAGCCCAAGTTTTTCAAATAAAACGTGCGAAAGTTGCTTGGGCGAATTAGGGTTAAATTCTTCACCTGCAAGACTATTTATCTCAACTAAAAGCCCCGAAAGTTCCTTGCGGTATTCTTCGCCTATTACGTCAAGCGCGTTGAAATCTACCATAAAACCACTTCTTTCCATGCAAGTTAAAATTTTAGAAAGTGGAAGTTCAACGTTATAATATAATTCTTCAAGATTTTCGCTTTTAATTTGGTCTATAAATTTTTGATACAGCGTATAAAGTGAAAAAGCAGGCGTTTTTACGCTTAAACCGTAATAGTCAAGCGTTTCTTTAAGCGTTTCTTCTTTGCCTGAAAAATCACACAAATACCTTAAAATATCAACGTCGTAAACGGTTGAGTTTAGGCTAACGCCTTGCTCGAACAAAATATCGTCAAGTTTCTTTCTCGAATAGGTTATTATTTTAGAATTAGGATTTTCAACTATCGGCTTTAATACTTTAAGCGCATCTTCGTAATCAAGCCCGTCGTCAAAAAACGTTTCTTTAATTTTCAATAAATATTCTTTTTCTTTGCCGTCGTACACGCTAACGTTATCGCCTATAACAAGCGTTAAATCGCTTGTTAAATCTAAACCGCTAAGGTCTTTTACTTCAACAATTTCAACTGAACTTGGAGTTTCTAAGGATAAAGAAATTTCAAAAATATCACTTCTTTTAATAACGTTCTTAAAATCAAGTTCAATAAATGCGTTTTTAACTTCTACGTTAAACGGAAAGTTATAAGTTAAGTCTTCAATTTTTATGGGAATATCCATATTAGTATTGATAGTTGCAAGCGTTTTACTTAAATACGCGCTATCTTTACCATCAACTAACTTTTCAAGCGTTTTACCCTTAAAATTAGATAAGTTATTATAAACCCCGTCAACGTCGCCGTACGTTTGAACTAAGTTAAGCGCAGTTTTTTCGCCGATACCTAAAACGCCCGGAATATTATCCGAACTATCGCCCATAAAGGCTTTAAGGTCTATAATTTGCATGGGCGAAATGCCCGTTTTTTCAATAAAATTTTCACTTGAATAAATATCCGTATCGGTAATACCGCGCTTTGTAAAATAAACGGAAGTAGTTTTATCAACAAGTTGAAAACTATCCTTATCGCCGGTATAAATAACGGTTTCTCCGCCGTATCGTTTAGCAAGCGTTCCTATTATGTCGTCAGCCTCAAACCCCGCTTGTTCAAAAGTGGAAATTCCCATAACTTCAAGAAGTTTTTTAAGCCTTGGAATTTGCGGGCGCAAATCTTCGGGCATAGGCTTTCTCGTTCCTTTATATTCTTGATATAAACCGTGGCGGAAAGTTTTTGCGTGCACGTCAAAGGCAACGAGCATATATTTAGGTTTTATTTCGCTTATAATTTTAATAAGCATATTAGTAAAGCCGTACACCGCGTTAGTAGGCGCGCCGTTTTTATCAGTTAACGGATTTATAGCGTAATACGCGCGGTTTATTAAACTGTTACCGTCTATCAAAACAAGTTTATCCATATTTTTACCTTTTCGATTAAAAACAATTGCTTTTTAATAAATACTGTGCTATTATGTTAGCGTTGAGTTTACCTATTTAGTATGCCACAATTTAGGTTAAAAATCAACAACATTTTGAAAATTGCCGCCGTGGTGAAACTGGCAGACGCACGGGACTCAAAATCCCGCGGTAGCGATACCGTGTCGGTTCGATTCCGACCGGCGGCACCATAAAAAAGAGATAGTAAAAACTATCTCTTTTTTTTGCCGTTAGGAAGGAATCAAAAATTTATTTAGGGCTCCCAAAAATATTTTTAGCATAAAAAGATTTTTGGGAAAAAGGAGCAACCATAGTTTAAGCCATTATAAAAGGATAGCAAAATTTTGCTATCCTTTTCATCTTTACTTCGAAAAAACACTCAACTTTGCTTGTAAAGTATAATGCGCTTTACTCTATCTTAATTAAATATTATAATTTACACACTTTTTAATGATATC
>JAZLBK010000020.1:0-12377 GCA_045613665.1 Christensenellaceae bacterium
CCGAAATATCACTTTGACAAAGTCAAAATATCACTGCGCAAGCAATATCACTAAATAAAAAAGCACGGCTGAGCCGTGCTTTTATTTATCTAAAATTTAGATGCTTTTTGCGTTTTTAAGAATATATTGTTCTGCTTCGGTTGACCAAATGCCGTTATTTCTTTCGCAGATATCTGCAAGGTCCTTAAAGAACGGGTCGGTTTCGCCAAGTTTAGCAAAATCGCTAATAGCCGTCATCGGCATAGAGATTTGAGTGTAAACGAGTTTTTTAGCGCCTTTAATGTTAGGAAGGTTTAACGTGGTGTCAATAACGCTATCTAAACCGCCAACGTGCGAAATCATAATAGACGGGTTAATTTTGCCTTCGCCCGCAAGTTTAAGCGCTTCTTTCAAATCGTCGGTATTACCGCCGGAAGTTCCGGTAATTCTATGGAACATATAGTGAACGTCATAGAAATTAAACTTAGCGTAGAATTGTGGGTTGGTTGGGCCTGCAAAGAAGTTCAAGCAACCGCCTTGACCTAAGAGCGCGTTACCTTGTTCAACTAACGCTGCAACGGGTGCGTAAACAAAAACGTCATCATAACCGTTACCGCCGTTAAGTTCTTTAATGTAAGCAACGGGGTCTTCAAGCGTTGAAGTGTTAACGTAAATAAGTTTTACGCCGTTTTTTGCTGCTTCTTCAACCGTTAATAAAGATGCTGCTCTATCAAGCCTTGCTTGGTCGATATCGGTAACTACCATAATAGAAGGCTTTCTGTCACAGTGGATACCGTAGTCGATAGCGCCTAAACCCATAGGGCCAACACCTGCTAAAATTGCAACGGCGCCACCTTCTTTAATACCCATTGCGTGAGTGTGGTTTTCGTAAACCGAGTGGTAGTTTTCGTGGTAGCCTGCAATAATACAAGACATAGGTTCCGCCAAAGACGCTTTATAGTAAGCATCGCCGTCGTAGGGGATAAAGCAGTCCGCCTCGATAATTTCGTTAGGGATTATAGCGTAGGTTGAACTTCCGCCAACGTATGGGAAAGAATAACCGGGTGCTTCTAACGGACCGTAAGCAGGTTGAATACCAAACTTACCGCCTTCTTTATACTTATCTTGCCATTTTGCGCCAACCTTAATAACGTCACCACAAAATTCGTGGCCGATAATAACGGGGTTGGTAGCAATGTCAGTAGGAACGCGTTTGTGGTCTTCGCCTTGAATAGCGGCTTTGTAAGACGACATACAAATACTATCTGAAACGATGCGAACTAAAATTTCATCATCTTTAATTTCGGGTAAATCGAATTCTTGAAGTCTTAAATCGTTTTTACCGTATAATCTAACGGCTTTTGTTTTCATAAATAATTTCTCCTATAATATATAGATTTTTATTATCGTTAAATAAGCCTAAGGCTCTATTTACATTTGTTGACCGCCCGTTACGTTAATTGCTTGGCCTGTCATATAAGAAGACTGGTCTGACGCTAAGAAAACCATAGCGTTAGCGATATCTTCGTATTCGCAAGAACGTTTCATAGGAACTTGGTTGATGTATTTTTCTCTTACAGCCTCTTCCGAAATGCCTTGGTTTTGAGCGTATTGCTTAAATAAACTATTAACCCAAAGCGGTGAGTTAAGAAGGTTGCCGGGGCAAATACAGTTAACTCTAACGCCAGCCTCTGCAAATTCAAGCGCTAAACTTTGAGTTAAGCCAACGCCACCGAATTTACTTGATGCGTAAGCGCCGTTTTTATAACTGCCTTTTCTACCGGATTTGCTGTTAATTTGGATAATGCTACCAGATTTTCTTTCAAGCATATACGGAGCGAACGCTTTAACGGTGTTAAAGTATCCGTTTAAGTTAATGTTGGTAACTAATGCAAACGCCTCGGCAGAAAGAGAGAAGATGTCACCGCTTTTAAGAATAGCCGCGTTGCTAACTAAAACGTCAACCTTTCCCCATTTCTCAATTACCGTTTTAGCCGCTTGTTGTAACTGCTCATAGTTAGTAACGTCAACTGCTAAGGCAATCGCGTCTTTAAGTGAACTTGCAACTTTTTGCGCGCCTTCGTAATTGATGTCGCATACGGCAACTTTACAGCCTTCTTCGTCAAGCCTTTTTGCTAACGCTTCGCCAAGACCTTGGCTTGCGCCTGTAACTACTGCAACTTTGTTTTTCAAATCAATTAAACCCATAATGTCTCCTAAAATTTTTCAACGGTTTTTCTACCTATTTCGGCAAACCGTGCAATTCTGTCTTTTAAGTTTGGCGTTGAAGTTACGGAGTTACTACTAAACATACCGTATTCTACACCCTTAGTTGAAGATAAGTATTCGTGGCCGATAAGCGCCCAAGTAGAGTCAATCAAATGCGAGAACTCGGGTTTTGCAAGCGCTTCGCAAGCAAATTTTTGCCTTGACGAATTTATATCTTCACCGCTAATTTCAAACAAGTCGTTCTCCCTACACAACTTCATAATTCTTTCAAGTTGAGAAGGCGTGTTTCTCGTTGGCATATACGCAATGGCTAAGAACCCTGCCTTTTTTAGTTCAATAACTAATTCGTCTAAAAACGAGTCTTCAAACTTAGCCGTCTTTTTATCGCCGGTTACCGAATTCCCAACGTCACCTAAATACGCGTATGCTGGAATTGCCCCCATTTCTTTTGCAAAATTTATAAAGTCCTCGGCAACTGGCATTTCATCGTCGGCATCAATATAGAAAAACTTAGCGTCCGACTTCAATACGCCTAAAAGGTCGTATAAAAAATGCGGATTGTCTTTCTCAGTTAAAAACCCTTGCGCTTTTTTAGAAACTTCAAGCCCTAAGTCGTTGCCTAAAAATTCTACTAAGCGGTTGGTTCTACCAAACGAGTTTGCAAGTTTAATTGCTAACGCGTACAAAAGATGTCTTTCGGTTATAGTTCCGCCCTCGCTGGCTTGCGAAAGGGGATAAACGTCTTTATAAAAATCAACGCTAAGCCCGTATTTTTGATACTTTTCGGTAATTAGCGAGCACATTTTTTGGTCGCGAATATATCTTTTTTCACGATAAAACGCCAAATAGTTGTTAAACTCTTTAAGGTTTTGAGTGGGAACGCCGTGCGCCGCCATATAAATACAATCGGCTTGGTCGGGGTGGTTAATTTTACCAAAACCCTTATTAAACTTGGTTCTAACTTCTACGCCACAAGTACAGCCGATATTAAGAATTTGGCAAGCCTTTTTGAACTCGATTGCGCCTGAGAGCGAATCATGGTCCATAATACCGGCGGAAGTAAGCCCCGCTTTGTACGCCATATACGCCGCTTTGGTTGGAGAATAAGGCGAAAAAGAATATATGGTGTGGATATGATTATTCGCATCTTTCTCACGGCGAACGGGCGTTTCTTTTTCAAACGCTAAAATGTTTTTAAGCGCAGTTAAACGCTCGTTTGCGGTTGGCGCGTTTAATTTTAGTAATAATTCTTCGTACATAAGTAAAGTTTAACACATAAACTAAATAAATGCAATAAAAAAAAGGTAAAACCCGTTAAAATCGTTAAAATAAAGTGGAACACTTTAATATAAATAAAAGGTCAAGTAGGCATTTATTTTTATGTAAAATCAAACGGTTTTTTTACGTTCAAATTTACAGTTTTTAGTCTATAATTTCAAAAGCGATAAATTACCGCAAAAAATTTCGACAAAATTTTAATAAATTGCCTTATTTTTATTGACAATACGGCTTGGCGTTTATATAATATGCTTGTTTAGTTTTGCTAAACAAAAAGTTTACAGTATATAAACGGTGCAAAAAAATGGTAATAGGCGATAAAATTAAAGAGTTAAGGCTTCAATGCGATTTAACGCAAGAAGAACTTGCAAACAGATGCGAACTGTCTAAGGGGTATATATCTCAACTTGAAAACGATTTAACCAGCCCTTCGATAGCAACGCTAATTGACATACTTTAGGCGCTTGGAACTTCGCTTAAAGATTTTTTTAGTGAAGAAGTTGAAGAAAAAATCATATTTTCAGAGCAAGATTTTATTGAGAAAAAGACAGAGCAAATGGTTCTTAACTGGCTTGTTCCCAACGCGCAAAAAAACAGTATGGAGCCCGTTTTAATAGAACTTAACTCTAACTGCGCTACGGAAGAAGACGTTCCGCACGAAGGCGAAGAATTCGGCTTTGTGTTAGAAGGGGAAATAGTAATTCACCTTGGAAAGAAAAAATACGTATGTAAAAAGGGCGAGAGTTTTTATTTTACTTCCGCTAAATCCCACTACATTATAAATACTAAGGATAAGACGGCGAAATTTTTATGGATTTCGTCACCGCCTACATTTTAAGGAGAAAAGATTATGAGCAAGCAAAAAATTATTGAACTTACTAACGTTTATAAAGAGTACGACGGCACTTTGGCGGTAGAAAACGTTAACCTTTACGTTAGAAAAGGCGAATTTATCACCTTTTTAGGACCTTCGGGTTGCGGTAAAACTACCACTTTGCGTATGATAGCGGGCTTTGAACTTCCAACTTCCGGTAAAATTATGCTAAACGGCAAAGACATAACTGAACTTCCACCGCACAAGCGCCCTGTAAACACGGTGTTTCAACGTTATGCACTTTTTCCGCACCTTAACGTATATGAAAACATAGCGTACGGCTTAAAACTTAAAAAGGTAAAGGTAACTTACGAAGATACCGTTGGCAATCAAATTGAGCGCATTGAAAGATTTACCAAAGAAGAAATTGACGAAAAGGTTAAAAAAGCGCTTAAAATGGTTGACCTTGAAGACTTTGAAAAGAGAAGTGTTACCACTTTATCGGGCGGTCAACAACAGCGTATTGCGATAGCGCGCGCTATCGTTAACGAGCCGGAAATTCTTCTTTTAGACGAACCTCTTGGCGCGCTTGACTTAAAAATGAGAAAGGATATGCAACTTGAACTTAAAGAGATGCATAAAAAACTTGGCATTACCTTTATTTACGTAACGCACGACCAAGAAGAAGCGCTTACAATGAGCGATACTATCGTGGTTATGAAAGACGGTAAAATTCAACAAATAGGCACTCCGCAAGATATTTACAACGAGCCTAACAACTCTTTCGTTGCCGACTTTATCGGTGAAAGCAATATTTTCAGCGGAACTATCGTAGGCGATAAAAAAGTTAGGTTTATAAACAAAATTTTCGACTGTGTTGACGAGTTTGAAAAGAACGAAAAGGTAGACGTTGTAGTAAGACCGGAAGACGTTAAAATCGTTAGCGAAGAAGAAGGTATGGTTAAAGGCGTAATTTCTTCTTGTATCTTTAAGGGCGTTCACTATCAAATGACCATGATGGTAGGCAGAAGTGAAGTGGTTATTCAGTCCACGAAAGGCTACGAAGTAGGCGAAAAGGTTTCAATAACCATTGCCCCAAGCGATATTCACATTATGCACAAAGAATTCGTTTCTAACGTGTACGACGGATATATAACTAAAAACAATACCGTATGTTTTGCAGACGGCGAGTTTGCCTGCGACGTTACGCAACTTTACGAAGGTTCAACTCTTGACGAAGACGGTTACTTAGTTCTAAAAACGGGCGAAAAAATCGACCTATTGGGCGTAGACGTTAAGGTTGAAGTAGGGCTTAAAGATATTGAAATTATCGACAACGACGAAGACGGTAACGCCTGCGGTTCTATAATTTCGATTGTGTATAAAGGCGACCACTATCAAGTTATCATTAGAACTGACGACGAAGAAGAAGATTTCGTTTGCGATACCGAATACACTTGGAACGAAAACGACAGAGTATCGGTTAGAATACCAAAAGATAAAATTAAACTCACCTTGAAACAGGAGATTAAAAGATGAAAGGGGCTAAAATTATTAAGAAAGAGCCTTTCATAAGCGAAAATACAAGCGGTGGTTTATTAAAGTTCAAAAGAAGCCAACTTTGTATTCCGTACGGGCTGTTTCTATCGTTTTTCGTAATATTTCCGTTATTTTTGATAATATATTATGCTTTTACGTCAAAGACGGGCGAGTTCAGTTTTAATAATTTTACGGCGTTTTTTGTAGAAACAACTAATATTAGCACGCTTATAATAAGCATTTTCGTAAGTTTTATCGTAACTTTGATATGCCTTTTAATAAGTTATCCGGTAGCGTATATTTTATCAAGGCTTAAAAACTCCAATTTGGCGTTTGTATTACTTCTTTTATTTATACTTCCTACTTGGCTCAACTTCGTTCTTCGCGCAATGGCTATGAAAGAGTTGCTTTCGTTTATAGGCGTTCCATTGGGTAGCGGTGCAAGTATAATAGGGCTTGTTTACGATTTTATGCCCTTTATGATAATGCCCCTTTATTCAACGCTTATTAAAATGGATAAAAGTTTTGAAGAGGCGGCGGCTGACCTTGGAGCAAGTAAAGTTAAGGTGTTTTCCTCGGTTACCCTACCACTTTCTATGCCCGGAATTATAAGTGGCGTTACTATGGTTTTTTTACCCGTTATGAGTTGTTACGTTATAACCGACACGTTTAGTGGTAGCACGGGTTTTTCACTTATAGGCAAACTTATTGCTAAATGTTTCCTTGGTGAAAACGGCGCGCCTATTCAAATTAACGAAGGCGCTGCAATTTCACTTATTATGCTCGTTATTATGGTAGTTACTATGCTTTTAACGGGCGGATTTAAGAACTCTGAAAATGCAAGGGGGACTAATTTATAATGAAAAAGATATTGTCTTACGGCTACGTAATTTTAGTTCTTGCATTTATCTATATTCCTATATTCTTACTTATAGTTTACAGTTTTAACGAAGGCAAAAATATCGGTGTATGGGAAGGTTTTTCTTTTAAGTGGTATGAAAGGTTAGATACCGTCAAAGGCGTAGTTATAAACACCGTTTTACTTGCGGTAATTTCGGCTACCGTTGCAACTATTTTAGGAACGCTTGGCGCTATCGGTATTTTTTACAGCAAGGGAAAGTTTGGTAAATACGTAAACGTTGGCTCGCAAATTCCCGTAGTTAACTCGGAAGTAGTTACCGCTTGCGCGCTCGTTATGTTACTTATACTGTTAGGCAGTTCAAATAGGTCGATATTCGGGCTTTACGTTGGGCATATTATTTTAACCGCGCCTTTCGTAGTGCTATCGGTTATTCCTAAGTTAAAGCAAATGGATTCAAGTTTATACGAAGCGGCACTCGATTTAGGCGATACCCCCTTTCAAGCACTTTGGAAGGTAGTTATTCCGCAAATACTCCCCGGCGTATTTACAGGGTTTATGCTTGCAATTACTTTATCGCTTGACGACTATATTATTACCGCAACCTTATCTCCCTTGGGCTTTGATACCATAAGCACGGCGGTATATAAGTCGATTGCGTTAACTACCGCGCAAGCAAGTAAAAACGTTCCCGTGTACAGAGCGCTTACAACTATTATTTTCATTATAACCGTAGTAATAGTTATAATTATGAACTTAAAGTCGAACAAAAAAGCAGAAAATAGAAAATAGGAGAGTTAAAGTGAAAAAATTACTCGTTATATTTTTATCTTTAATACTAACGGCTTTTGTTACGGCGTCGCCTAAAAACAAAGTTTTAGCAAAAGATAGCGATACGCTTGTTATATACAGTTGGGAAGACTATTTAGACCTTGGCTACGAAGAAGAAGATTTAGAAGATTTATCCGATTCCTTGCTTGACCGATTTTCTAACGACGAACTCTTGATGGGCTTGACTGATATTTTTGAAGAAGAATACGGCGTTACGGTAGAGTATAGAACTTTTGCAACTAACGAAGAAATGTACAACGAACTCATAAACAACCCAAACGGCCCCGACCTTATTTGCCCTTCGGAGTATATGATAATGCGTATGAAAGACGAAGGACTTATAAAGCCGTACAAAACCCCTGAAAGTTGGGAAAAATACGGTTCGCCTTATATTAAGGGGGAATTTTCAAGGTTAGGCTTAACGAGCGGTGAAGATAAAGTTTACGCCACCGGTTATATGTGGGGAACTATGGGTTACATCTTTAATACGGCGAACACTCTTCCAGAAGAACTTAAAAACTGGGATTCTATAATGGGAGAAAAGTTTGATAAAAAAGCGACTATTAAAGATAGTATTAGAGATACCTACATTTTAGCAGTTGGCGCAGTTTACGAAGACGAACTTAAAAGTTTAGATAAAAACGCAGAGGACTACGCTCAAAAAGTAGCCGAAATTTTTAATCGTACCGACGACGAAACACTTCAAAGGGTGGAACTTTTCTTAAAAGACCTCAAACCCAAACTTTACGGTTTTGAAGTGGATAGCGGTAAAAGTGATATGATAAGCGGTAAAATTGAAGTAAACTTTGCGTGGAGTGGTGATGCCGTTTATACTATCGACGAAGCAAGTTACGCTGGTTTAGATTTTGGCTATATCGTTCCAGAAGAGGGCTCAAACGTGTGGTTTGACGGTTGGGTTATGCCAAAAAACGCCAACGAAGATTTAGCAACTAAGTTTATTGATTTTATATCCGAGCCTAATAGCGTTATTAGAAATATGGAATATATCGGCTACACCAGTTGTATGGCGCACCAAGAGATTTTCGACTACGTTTTAGAAAACGAAGAAGAAGGAGAAGAGGAAATTGACCTTGGATATTTCTTTGAAGGGCTTGACTACGTGGGTGACGATTATTTGGTTACCGTTTCAAGTAAATACGGTAGGCTTGCAACGCAGTATCCGGACTATGAAACCATTAAAAGATGTACGGTAATGGCGAATTTTAGTGGGGGCACGTTAGATAAAATCAACGATATGTGGAACAGGGTAAAATTTATAACTTTCCCCGTTTGGATAATTTGGACTATCGTAATTATTGCGTTACTTGGCGGTATAGCGTTCGTTCTTATAAAGTTTAAGGATAGAATTTTTATCAACGTAAAAAACAAAAAGAAATGGCGCGTTATTAAAAAAGAAGTAATTAAGAATTAAAAAAAAAGAGTGGTCAAACCACTCTTTTTTATTATTTAACGTATTCTTTATTGTACTTATCAATGTTTCTTTTTATAGTATTCATAGCCGTTTCGTGAGAGCCTACTTCTAAAACGTGAACTTGTTTGTTTTCAAGCGTTTTGTAAACGGATAAGAAGTGTTTAAGTTCGTCGATAATATGTACAGGGAGTTCCCAAATATCTTTGTATCCGTTGTATTGCGGGTCGCCAAACGGTATTGCTACGATTTTTTCGTCACGCTCTTCGTTGTCCGTCATAAATATTACGCCTATCGGGTAACAGCGAACAAGGCTCATTTTTTCTATGGGTTGCGAACATAATACGAAAACGTCAAGCGGGTCTTTATCGTCTGAAAGCGTTCTTGGGATAAAGCCGTAGTTTAACGGGTAGTGGGTGCTTGTAAAAAGCACTCTATCAAGAATAATAAGCCCCGTTTCTTTATCGAGTTCGTATTTATTTTTAGAGCCTTTTTCGATTTCAATACACGCAACGAAGTCGTTCGGTTTAATTCTTTCTGCGCTAATGTCTTTCCAAATATTCATAATAAATCTCCTTATACTTTGAGTTTAAGTTTTTCAAGAAGTTCAACGTTTTCAATTAGTTTGCCAGCGCCTATTATCGACGCGATTTCAAATTCGGTTGCCCTTTCCACTTTTATATCGAGCGCGCTTGATATATAATCGCAAATTCCGTAAATTCCTGCGCCACCGCCCGTCAATAAAATTCCGTTTTTTGAAAGGTTGCTTAGCGTTTCACTTTGAAGTGAAGAAAGTATAACGCTAACTATTTTTAAGATTTTATCGGTAAACTCTTTAACGGGTTTATAAATTTCGCTTGACGCTATTTGCGTTACGCGTTGCTTGCCTGACAAAGTGTCTTTCCCACTTATTACTATCTTGGTTTCGTCGTCTTCATCAAGGCTGGCAAGTTTAGTCTTTAACGTTTCGGCGGAACTTAACGAAATTAAAAGATTTAACTCTTTATCAAGATAATTGATAATCATTTTGTTAAGGTCGTTACCGCCAAGTTCAGCGGAAACGCCCGATATAACGCCCGCTTTCGTTAATACGCAAACGGTGGTTTGACCACAGCCGAAATCAATTATTGCTGACGGCGTTTCAAAAGAAAGTTCTTCGCCTGCGCCTAAAACTGCAAGCAACGGTGCTTCTGCATAGCAAACGTTATAAAGTTTTGCGCCTATTAGTGCGTTTTCAAACTTTTTAATAGTTTCGCGGTTACTGCCAAGCCCTACCGAAAGCAAAACGTCTTGAACTAATTCAAACGGTTTTTTAATTTTTTTAATAAAGTATATTAGCAAAGCCACAAGCGCTTTATTATCGGTAATTTCAGCGCTTGAAACGGGAAATATAACTTCCACGTTTTCAGGCGTTTGACCGATTAGAGCGTACGCGTCTTCCCCGCAAGCAAAAGGCGTTTTGTAGTTTTTGTTTTTTATTGCAATACAAGTGGGTTCTAAAAGCACTACGTCTGCCTTAGATTTGTAGATTTTTGTATAGAAAGTTCCTATATCTATTGCAATTTTGGGTTTCATATAAACTCCAATAAAATTTCTTTTATTTTAGAAACGGGAAGCCCCACAACGTTGTCGTAATCGCCAAAAATTTTGCCAACTAAAAAGTCACCGTCTTGAATACCGTAAGCGCCTGCTTTATCAAGCGGGCTTTTTGTATTAACGTAATTTTCAATTTGCTTATCGCTAAGTTTATTAAAGGTAACCAAAGTGGTTTCACAACCTTTATAAACCTTTTCTGCCGATATAACTGCGTACCCCGTCATAACTTCGTGCGTGTTACCTGATAGCGCTTTAAGCATACGCGTAGCGTCGCTCTCATCTTTGGGTTTTCCTAAAATTTCGCCTTGCAAAACTACTATCGTATCCGCGCCTATAACCGTACCGCCGTATTTTTCAAAAACGGAGTTAGCCTTGTTAAAAGCCAAAAACTCAACGTATTTTTGTGGCGTTAAACCAAAGTTTTCCGGCTCGTTATAATTAGGCGGTATAACTAAACAGTCTATATTCTCGCGCAAAAGGAGTTCTTTTCTTCTTGGCGAATTGCTTGCAAGGATAACCTTCATTAATTTATTATACTATTATGTTTTTAATTTGTAAAGTAAAAAAGATATCTATACAAATTGCGAAAATTCTATTGACTACCGCATAATTTCATTATAAAATAATATCAGTAACTAAGGAGAACTGATTTTATGAAAGAAAATTATATGGTTTGCAACTGTATGCAAGTTAGTTTTAACGATATTGAAAGTGCGCTTCACACGATTGACCGTTTTGAAGACGTTATCAAGGTGTTTGAAACCGTTCAAAAAATTACGCATTGCTCTACTGGTTGCGGTGGTTGTCACGATAAAGTAATTGAAATTATTTCCAATTTAATGCACGGTTGAGGTAATTTATGAAATTTTATAAATGTAATCATTGTGGTAAAATTATAAATGAAGTAAGCGAAACTTTCGTTCCCGTAATTTGTTGCGGTGAAAAGATGGGCGAAATTATTGCAGGCACGGTAGACGCCTCGCGCGAAAAACATATACCCGTTTATCAAAAAAACGGTAATTTAGTTGAAGTTTTAGTAGGCTCTGTCGAGCACCCTATGAGCCCAGAACACTACATTGAGTTTATAGTTATAGAAACTAAAAACGGCTATCAGTTAAAATACTTAAAGCCGTCTGGTGCGCCCAAAGCAACTTTTAATATTGTTGACGGCGAAGAATTAGTAGGCGTTTACGCGTACTGCAATCTTCACGGGCTTTGGAAGGCGTAAAATAAAGATTAAGCGTAGCAATTTTGCTACGCTTTATTAGTTTTCAAAAGGTAAAAGTTGTCAAAACTAAAAAATAGTGATAAAATATAATAAAAACATCATAGGTGGTATTATGACGGACGTTAGAGTTAAAAAACTTGCAAAGGGCTTAGTAAATTATTCTTGCGAACTTAAAAAGGGCGAGAAGTGTTTAATTGAAACTTTCGATATAGATAATGCGCTCACGAAAGAACTCGTTAAAGAGGTTTTAGCGGTAGGCGGATATCCTTTCGTATGGATAAGAGATAATCAAGTTAATCGTTTAATATTAAACGGTATGAGTGAAGAACTTTCTTCCTTTATGGCTGATTACGACGGGTATTTTATGAAAGAGATGGACGCGTACATCGGCGTTAGAGGTGGAAACAACGCCTATGAACTTAGCGACGTTGACGGTGAAAAGCGTAAAATTTACAACAATATTTACTCCAAAAAAGTTCATCACGAACTTAGGGTTAACGGTACTAAATGGGTAATTCTTAGATACCCTGACCCCGGTATGGCTCAACTTGCAGGCATGTCAACCGAGGCGTTTGAAGACTTTTTCTTTGACGTT
>JAZLBK010000021.1:0-1536 GCA_045613665.1 Christensenellaceae bacterium
CGTTGTAGTAATTGCTAAGAGCGCAGTTGAAAAATTAGAGGAGGTTTACGGAGAATAATGAAAGAAAGAGATATTATTATCAGACCTCTTTTAACTGAAAAGAGTTACGCTGATATCGCTACTAAGAAATACGTATTCATCGTAGATAAAAAGGCAAACAAAACGGAAATTAAACTTGCTATCGAAAAACTTTTCGACGTTAAGGTTGATTCTGTAAACACTGCTAACTGCCGTGGCAAACTTAAAAGAATGGGTAGATACGAAGGTTATACCCCTGCTTATAAGAAAGCCATCGTTCAACTTAAAGCAGATAGCAAGAGTATCGAGTTCTTCGACTCGTTAGCCTAATTAAGGAGGATTAAGTAATGGGTATTAAAAGATATAAACCTACTTCTTCCGCACGTCGTTTTATGACGGTAAGTTCTTTCGAAGAAATTACTTGCACAACTCCCGAAAGGTCTTTACTTGAAGACCAAAAGAAAAATGCGGGTAGAAACGCGCAAGGTAAAATCACCGTAAGACATCACGGCGGCGGTAATAAGAGAAAATACCGTATCATTGACTTTAAGAGAAATAAAGACGATATCGTTGCAGTCGTTAAAACTATCGAATACGACCCCAACAGAACGGCTAACATTGCACTTTTGTGCTATGAAGACGGTGAAAAGAGATATATTCTCGCTCCCGTTGGCTTAAACGTTGGCGATAAACTCGTTAGTGGCGTTAAAGCCGACATTAAGCCGGGTAACGCACTCGCTATTGAAAATATTCCAGTAGGTACGATGATTCACAACATCGAACTTCAACCTGGTAAGGGCGGTCAACTCGTTCGTTCTGCGGGCGCTGCTGCTCAACTTATGGCGAAAGACGAAAAGTATGCACAAGTTAAAATGCCAAGTGGCGAAATGCGTCTTATTCTTGTAAAATGTAAAGCAACTATCGGACAGGTTGGTAACCTTGACCACGAAATCATTAGAATTGGTAAAGCGGGTAAGGTTAGACATATGGGTATTAGACCTACGGTTAGAGGTTCGGTAATGAACCCGTGCGACCACCCACACGGCGGAGGTGAAGGCAGAGCGCCTATCGGTAGGTCGGGTCCTGTTACCCCTTGGGGTAAACCTGCTCTTGGTTATAAGACCAGAAAGAAGAAAAATAGAACCGATAAGTTCATTTTGAAGAGAGTTAACTGACGGGAGGAACGATAAATGAGTAGAAGTGTTAAAAAAGGACCTTACGTCCAAGAAAGATTATTAAAAAGAGTAGAGGCTCTTAACGCGGAAAACAAAAAAACCGTTCTTAAAACTTGGTCAAGAGCATCGACTATATTCCCGCAAATGGTAGGTCATACCATCGCGGTACACGACGGTAGAAAGCACGTTCCCGTATACGTAACCGAAGTTATGGTAGGTTGCAAACTTGGTGAGTTTGCTCCCACCAGAACGTTCAAGGGTCACGCAGGCTCTAAAACTACCGGTGGTAGATAAGGAGAATTGAAATGGCTAAAAATATGAAATTAAAAACTCAACGTATTGA
>JAZLBK010000022.1:0-3323 GCA_045613665.1 Christensenellaceae bacterium
GATACCGTGAAACTACTTCCGATTACACCAAGAGCGAGATTGAAAAGTATATGTTTTCTCTACCGTGTAAAACGTGCGGTGGAAAAAGGCTTAAAAAGGAAGCGCTTGCGGTTACCATAAACGGTCAAACGATAGATAGAGTTTGCGATTTATCGGTTGAAGACATATATTCGTTTATCGAGAGTTTAACTCTATCAGATACTGAAAAAATCATTTCTAAAAACGTAATTAAAGAGATAAAGGCAAGGCTTAATTTCCTTAGAGAAGTAGGGCTTAACTATCTAACGCTATCGCGCGGGGCAGGTTCGCTTTCTGGTGGCGAAGCGCAAAGAATAAGGCTTGCAACTCAAATAGGTAGCGGATTAACCGGTGTTTTATATATTTTAGACGAGCCTAGCATAGGTCTTCATCAACGCGATAACGAAAGGCTTATAAACTCGCTTAAAAAACTAAGAGATTTAGGAAACACCCTAATAGTTGTTGAACACGACGAAGATACTATTCGTTCTGCCGATTTCGTTGTCGATATCGGCCCGAAAGCAGGCGTTCACGGTGGCGAAATTGTGTATGCCGGTGGCGTTGACGGGCTTATCGAGTGCAAAAACTCAATAACGGGCGATTATTTGTCTGGTAGACAAAAGATAGAAATTCCGCCGTTTAGAACGAAAGGCGACGGTAGGGTTTTAACCGTAAAAGGTGCAAGGCAAAACAACCTTAAAAACGTTACGGTAGATTTCCCCGTTGGCGTAATTACTGCGGTTACGGGTGTGTCTGGTAGCGGTAAAAGTTCGCTAATTAACGAAGTTTTATACCCCGTAGTTGCCGATAAACTCAATAACGCCAAGGTGAGAAAGGGCGATTGTGACGAAGTTTTGGGGCTTGAATATTTTGACAAAGTTATCGCGATAGACCAGTCGCCTATCGGCAAAACGCCGAGAAGTAACCCTGCAACTTATACGGGCGTATTTACTTATATTAGAGAACTCTTTGCGTCAACGATTGACGCTCGCGAAAGGGGATACGGTGCCGGCAGGTTTAGTTTTAACGTTCAAGGCGGTAGGTGTGAACACTGTTCGGGCGACGGTATTATCACTATTGAAATGCACTTTTTGCCAGACGTTTACGTTCCGTGCGAAGTGTGTAAAGGCAAGCGTTACAACCGCGAAACGCTTGAAGTTAAATATAAAGGCAAAAACATATTCGACGTACTTGATATGACGGTTGACGAGGCTACCGACTTTTTTGAGAGCGTTCCGCGAATTTACAATAAAATTAAAACGCTTAAAGAAGTGGGGCTTGGGTATATTAAACTTGGTCAGTCTGCAACCACTCTTTCGGGCGGTGAGGCGCAAAGGGTTAAACTTGCAACCGAACTATCAAAGCGTTCAACTGGAAAAACGCTTTATATACTTGACGAGCCAACTACTGGGCTTTCAACGTATGACGTTCAAAAACTTATATCTATTTTATATAAACTGCGTGACGGCGGTAATACGGTTATCGTTATCGAGCATAATTTAGACGTTATAAAAACAGCCGATTATATCGTCGACTTAGGACCTGAGGGTGGAGAAAACGGCGGTAGGGTTATAGCGACTGGCACACCCGAACAAGTGGTGCAAGTTGAAGGTAGCCACACGGGTAAGTTTATTAAAAAGATTTTGGAGAAACAAGATGATAAGAGATGAGTTTATTAAAAAACAAAAGGAAAGCAACCTGTCGTCAAGGGAAATGGACAAAATAAGAAAGGTTGGCGAAAGGGTTTTTTATACTACTGAAATAAATAAAATAATAAATTATACAAAAGTATTTAATTTTTCCTTTATAATAATTGCAATAATGGTAGTAATTATTGCAATTCCCATAGTTTTAGCGTATATTGTAGATGGGTTTTCAATAAGTCTTTTCCTTTATACGTTAATAGTTGCTTTTTTCTTAATAGTAGTGCTTGGTTGGTTTATAATTTTTCTTCCAAGGGGAAAGAAAAAAGTTATTAAATATAAGGCGGAACTTGAAAGACTGCGCGAATTAGATATGCAAAAGCAAAGAATAATTTTCAAAAATTATATTAAGTGAGGTAGGATATGTTAGGACTTAAAAACGTTAACGCATACGTTGAAGGAAAGGGTTTTATTAAAACTGATATTTCTTTCGAAAACGGGCTTATTAAAGAAATTAAATCGGGTTTAGATATTGAAGAAATTGCTAAAATCCCTGAAAACGCTATCGTTGTTCCTGGGTTTATTGACGAGCATATCCACGGCGCTAAAAAAGCCGACGCGATGGACGGGGATATAGGCGCGCTTTATGATATTGCTACCGCTATTGCGAGCGAAGGCACAACCGCCTTTTTAGCAACCACTATGACGCAAAGCCCAACAAACATAGAAAACGCGCTTAAATCGGTCAACGAATACATAAACTTAAATAAAAAAGAGGGTGCTGAACTTTTAGGCGTTCACTTAGAAGGTCCGTTTATTTCGCCAAAGCACGTAGGCGCGCAACCGCTTGAATACGTTGTAAACCCGTCGGTTGAAGTTATGAAAAAATATCTTGACTACGCCGGCGGTAACATTAAAATAGTTTCCTTAGCACCTGAAATAGACGGGGCGGGAGGACTTATTAAGTTCCTTAAACAAAAGGGTATAGTAGCGTCTATCGCGCATACGGGCGCAAAATATAAAGACTGTGAAAACGCACTTTCTTGGGGCGCAACTAACGTTACCCACACTTATAACGCACAAACCGGGCTTCATCACCGTGACGTTGGCGTTGTAGGTTCGGCACTTGTAATGGACGAACTTTCATGCGAACTCATATGTGATTTAATACACGTTAGCGTTCCTGCAATTAAACTTGTTGTTAAAAACAAACCCAGCGATAAAGTTATTTTAATTACCGACAGTATGCGCGCAAAACATATGCCCGACGGCGAAAGTGAACTCGGTGGTCAACTCGTTATTGTTAAAAACGGCGAGGCAAGGCTTGTTGACGGAACTCTTGCAGGTAGCGTTCTTAAAATGAACAACGCAGTTAAAAACGTTCATAAGTCGGTTGGCGTTCCGCTTGAAACGGCTATTGATTACGCAACCGCTAACCCCGCTAAAAATCTTGGCGTTTATGATAAAATGGGCTCAATTAAAGAAGGCAAACAAGCAAACTTTGCCATTTTAGATAAAGACACCTTCGAAGTTTTATTAACCGTTAGAAAGGGCGAAATTATCTATAATTTTAACTAAAAAAAATTTTGAAAAAAATATTTATTTAGGCGTAAAAATGCTTGACTTATAGTTTTCAAAATGATATTATTTATAGGCTGTCTT
>JAZLBK010000023.1:0-8249 GCA_045613665.1 Christensenellaceae bacterium
TTTCAAAAGTGTAACACACTATACTTTCAAATGAAAGTTGTATGTTTTGCAAAGCAAAATAAAGACTAACGAATAATTTTTCGTTAGTCTTTTACATTGTTTGTAAAAAAATCCCTAAGGACGGAAGTTCGGCGTTAGTAAAACAAATAGAAAATACCGCTAGCAACGACAGTTGCGCGTTATGAAAATAACGCCTAATTACATAGTAATTAGTTTGCGGTATAAAATAGTTTTGTTTGGTAGATGCTTGCATATACAAAAACAAAACAAATAAGAAATTATCCATTTGTGAGAAGATTCGGTGTCATAGACACTCGGTTTTGTGGCAATCTTGATTGCGTAAACAAAACCGAAACATCCGGCTTGCCGGAAGTTCAAACCGTTTTGGCGCATAGACAAAACGGTTAAAAAAAATAAGCGGTTAAAAAACCGCTTATCTTTTTTTAATGGTCTGAGTGAGAAGATTCGAACTTCCGGCCTCTTGAACCCCATTCAAGCGCGCTACCAAACTGCGCCACACCCAGATAATTTAGGCTCACGTAAAACGCGAGCCTTATTTGGAGCTGATAACCGGATTTGAACCGGTGACCTCGTCCTTACCAAGGACGTGCTCTACCTACTGAGCCATATCAGCAAACCAAATCGCTATATTATATTACCACAACAAATTTTATTTGTCTACCGTTTTTTCGGTCTTTTTTGATAAATTGTGCAAAACTATTTTGTTAAAATAAAGTCTGTTTCCACCAAAAAAGCGGTTGCAACTAATTCTTCACTAACTTTAACGTTAGAACTTTTTGCCAACTTTACAAACACGCTTGAAATTTCATAAAGCAAATCATCAACCTTAAAAAGTAGCCCCTTTCTTTCGCACCACACCGCAAGTTTTAACGCTAAGGGGATATAACCGTTTTTATATTTTTCAGGCAAGGTGTAATTTTCTATTTTGAAAGTTTTATCAAAAACTTCGTTTGCGTTAACGGTTTTAAGTTTATAAGATAAATAGAATATTAAATCTCCCACCGTTTCTTCAAATTCAGGCTTAAAATTCGGGGATTTTGAAAACACTTTTTCGTAAAGTAATTTTATTATTTCAAGCGGTTTTTCAAACTCCGCCTTAATATCTATTTCTTCTACTTTTATATCGCTTGTTTTAGGTTCAACTTTTTCTATAACGATATCTGGTTTTGTAGTTGTTATAATAGGCGTATCTTGCAAGTCAAACACCGAAACGGAACTTTCCGTTTCGGTAATTTTGCTTTTAGGCGCAACGACCTTATTTAGTTTGGTTGCGCCGTCAACGCCTGACACAGTAGACGATTAAAGGTTGACACGCCCCTATCTTAGAAACGTATTTACCCTTACTCGTCCTGCCGTCTTGCGCGATATCCATTACGGATACGTAGTAAACGGCACCTATTCTATCAACGACGGTTAACGTAGACCTATCGCCTGCGGTAACGCAGTTAGCGTAAACTATGCACTCGTTCATCTTCGGGTCGCCAAGTTCAGCGATTTTAACGCCCTTTCTCGCCCTTGCAGTTTTAGTAACCGTACCCGTTAACACTCTTTTGAAAGTTCCAAAACTTGTTGCAATAAGGCACTCGGTAGTTAAATCGTCGTCTATAAGCGAGGCGTAAATCACGGTATCGTCATCACTTAAATCCATACCCTTTACACCGCCGGCAACTCTGCCTTGAACGGGAACGGATTTTTCAGCGCGCAAACACATGCCCTTTGAAGATACGAAGAACATATCTTTTCCGTCTTGGTCTTCAATAACGGTTAAAATCTCGTCGCCTTCTTTAAGTTTATAGGCTTGAATAGAAGTTCTTGAAACTAAGCAGTCAGCCCACTCGGTTATTTTTACAAAACCTTGTTTTGTAAAGGTTATAAACCTGCCTGACGGCTCGCCGTCAAACGCAAAGAAGTTTACGGGGTATTCGCCCTTTTCAGCCTCTTTGTAAATTTCCGTAAAGGTAGCACCGCCTTGGGATAGTCCTCTACCTTCCGGTATAACGCTTGGATTGATTTTATAAAGGTTGCCCTTGTTTGTAAAGGCGTAAGCGTATGCGTTAGAGTTAACTTTAACGTAACTTGTAAATATTTCGGCTACCGAAGGCTCGTCGCCTATACGATTGTACGCTGAATATTTTACCTTTTTAACTAAACCCTTTGCGGAAACGCCAAGCGCGTAGGTTTCAACCTTTTCTTCTCCTCCACCGTTTGGAGTATCGGGGTCTAATTCTTTACCGTCTTTAACGATAATTGATTTTCTACCGTCTTTATATTTCTTTTTAACTTCTTTAAGTTCCGCAATAACAAGCGCGTTTAACTTTCGCTTGCTATCGATTATCTCTTGAAGTGAAGAAATAAGGTTTTTAAGGTATTCGAGTTCGTCTTTTAAGTTGTCTATTTCAAGCCTTGTAAGTCTTGCAAGTTTTAAGTCAAGAATTGCTTGGGCTTGAACTTCGGTTAAATCAAATTCCTTTCTTAAATTTTGCTTAGCGGTAGACGTATCGGGCGATTTTTTGATAATTTGAATAACCTTGTCGATATTAGTTACGGCAACTATTAACCCCGTTACTACTTCGTAGCGCGCTTTTGCTTTTGAAAGGTCGTATTTAGTGCGCCTTAACACTACTTGCTTTTGATAGTCGGTATAATATTTCAAAACGTCAATAAGCCCAAGTTGTTGGGGTTTACCGTCGGCTATCATAACCATATTTATACCGTAACTTACTTGTAAGTTGGTGTTCTTATAAAGTAGGTCTAAAATGGTAGAAACGTCGGTATCCTTTCTAAGTTTAATAACTATGCGCATACCGTGCCTATCAGACTCGTCAACCACGTCTGCAATACAGCCGAAATCTTCTTTTTTGTCTACCATAAGTTGACCGATTTTACTAATTAAAGCCGACTTATTTACTTGGTATGGAATTTCGGTTACTATTATATTTTGACGACCCGTTTTTTCCGTTTCTATCGAAATTTTTGAGCGAATTAAAATTTTACCCTTGCCCGTTTCGTACGCCGTTTTAAGTTCTTCGCCTGCAATTATATAACCGCCGGTAGGAAAGTCGGGGCCGATAACCGTTTTCATAAGTTCGTCAAGCGAAATTCTTGGGTTTTCAATAACTGAAATAGCCCCGTCAATTACCTCGCTTAAATTGTGCGGTGGGATATTAGTTGCCAAGCCTACCGCTATACCCATTGCGCCGTTAACTAAAACGTTAGGGTATCTCGACGGTAGAGTTTTGGGTTCTTTTAAGGTGTCGTCAAAGTTATTTTCCCAGTCAACGGTATCTTTTTCTAAATCTTTAAGCATTTCAAGGGCCAAATTATTAAGTTTAGCCCCGGTGTAACGCATACCCGCCGCCCCGTCACCGTCGACCGAGCCGAAGTTTCCTTGCCCGTCAACGAGTTTCATACGCATATTGAAAGGCTGAGCAAGTCTAACCATAGCGTCGTAAACGGACGTGTCGCCGTGTGGGTGGTATTTTGCAAGGCACTCGCCGACTACCCTTGCGCTTTTTTTATACGGTTTATCAGGTGTTAAGCCAAGGTCGTGCATGGCGTATAAAATACGCCTTTGAACGGGTTTAAGCCCGTCTTCAACTCTTGGTAACGCCCTGTCTAAAATAACGTATTCGGCGTAAGGAATCATAGAATTATGTAAAACTTCTTCTATGCTACTTTGTATTACGTTTTTATTCTCGTTTTCCATAATCAATCTTCCTTAACTTTGATTTCAAAATTTTCTTCTTTGTTGAAGTTTGCGTGTTTTTGAATATATTTTTTACGCTCGTCAACCGCGTCACCCATAAGCGTCGTTATAAGCATTTCAGCGCTTGCCGCCTCTTCTATCGTAACTTGCGTAAGCATGCGGTTTTCGGGGTTTAAGGTAGTATCCCAAAGTTGTTCGGGGTTCATTTCACCAAGACCTTTGTATCTTTGAATTTGATAGCCCCTACCAACCTTTTCTTGCTTTATCTTTCTTTCGTTTTCATCGTAAGCGTATTCTACAACGTCCTTTTTATAGACTTTGTAAAGGGGTGGCATACCGATATAAACGTGCCCGTCGGTTATGAGTTTTTTCATATAGCGGTAGAAGAAAGTTAATAAAATACATCTAATATGATATCCGTCTTGGTCGGCGTCACTTAAAATAATAACCTTGTCGTAATTTAGGTTGTCTATATTAAAATCGTCGCCCATACCAGTTCCAAGCGCGGAAATTATCGTTTTAATTTCTTCGTTTTTCAAAACTTCTACTTGCGATTTCTTTTCGGTATTAAGCGGTTTACCGCGTAGCGGTAAAATTGCTTGGTGCTTTCTGTCGCGCCCTTCTTTTGCGCTACCGCCAGCCGAATCGCCTTCTACTATAAATATTTCGTTAAGGCTACTGTCACGGCTTGAACACCCTGCAAGTTTACCAAGCAATCTCGTACTATCTGCACCCGATTTTGCACGGTTGAGTTCTTTGGTTTTTCTAACCGCCTCTCTCTCTTTTGCAGCGGAAGTTGCTTTTTCAACGATAGCATCAAAACACTTAACGAGTTTTTTATTTTTGGAAATTTCATTAAGCGCGTCGATAGTAACCGCCTCAACGGCAGGTCTTACTTCAACGTTGCCAAGTTTTCCTTTGGTTTGACCTTCGAATTGCGCGTTTTTAACTTTAACGGTAATAACCGCAGTAATGCCAACTCTAAAATCTTCGCCGTTAAAAGATATATCTTTATTTTTGGCGGGGGCGTTCTTTTTTGCGTAATCGCCCATAAATCGAGTTAAACCAGACTTAAATCCAACGTCGTGCGTGCCACCGTCAACGGTAGGGATATTGTTTACAAATGAAAATACGCTTTCACTATAACCGTCCGTATGCTGAAAGGACGCTTCAATCACGATATCGTCTTTAACCGCGGTAAAATAAAGGGGTTCTTGATAAAGTACGGTTTTACCCGTGTTTATATATGAAACGTAGTCCTTAATACCCCCGTTCGACTTAAATACGAGTTCTTCTTGATTAGGCTTTCTTAAATCCTTAAATTTAAGTTCTACACCCTTGTTCAAAAATGAAGTTTCTCTAAGCCTTGTAATTACCGTTTCGGCATTAAACTCAACCGTTTCAAAAACGGTAGCGTCGGGCTTGAACTGAACGCGAGTTCCCTTTTTAATAGTTTTAATTCCAGTGTTTACAAGCGGTGCTTTGGGTACGCCCGACAAAACTTTGTTTTGAGTTTTATCAAAGTAAGAGTTGAATTCCATAGAGTAAACGGTTTTGTTGTAAACTTCTACTTTAAGCCACTCGGATAAAGCGTTGGTAACCGACGCGCCAACCCCATGCAAACCGCCTGAATAAGCGTAATTATCGTTATTAAATTTACCGCCTGCGTGAAGTTGGGTAAAAATAACTTCAACACCGCTAATACCAGCGTCAGGGTGGATATCTACGGGCATACCGCGACCGTTATCTTCTACTGATGCAGACCCGTCAGGGTGCAAGCACACGCTTACCGTGGTAGCATAGCCGTTAGACGCTTCGTCCACAGCGTTATCTATAATTTCCCATAAAATATGATGTAAACCCTTAGAACCGGTCGAGCCTATATACATACCTGGTCTAACTCTAACCGCCTCTAACTCTTTAAGTATTTTAATATCTTCTGAACTGTAACTCGTTTTAGCCAAAATCTTGCCTCCCGAAATTAAAATATACGAATTTATTTTACCACATATTGTACGAATTAGCAATACATTTATACAAAATAAAGTGTATTTGACAATTTTTTCAACAAAAAAGCAACTCGATTTTGAGTTGCCGAATTTTTAATAAATAGTGATATTATGATAAAAGGTCATAGCCGAATTAGGCTGTAATTTTTTAATTCCAACTTTGTTTTCAAGTAAGTGGTCGCTATCGATAGCGTCAGGCAGTCCGTTCCACGGCTCGATACAAATAAATTTAGCGCCGAATTGCGTCCACAAAATTAAATTTTCAAAGTCGTTATAATATACGGAAAGTTCTTCCTTCTCACCGCGCATAAGAATTACCCTTTTAGATTTTATAGGGGAAACGGCAAGCGAATCGCCGTAATTTTCTTGCTTAAAATAATCGGTTAGTTTTAAGCGGTTACCGTGAAGTAAAACTTCTTCGGTTTTATCGGTTGTAAAATTATCGTCGTAAACGGTGTTAAGAATTTTATCGTTATCTTCTTCAAAGGCTATATAATACTCGTCTAAATCGCCTTGCAAAGCGTAACCTTCGTGACAGCCCACGCTATAATACATAGTTTTATTAGAGTGGTTTTCTACGTAAAAATAAACCGCAAGCGAGTTTTTTGAAAGTTTATACATTACCTTAAACTTAAACTCAAAGGGGTAGATTTTAAGCGTTTCTTCATTGCTTTCGAGCATAAAAGTTGCAGTTGATTTTTCTTTATTTATAACGGTGGTTTCACTATTTCTAAAAAAGCCGTGCCCTTTCATTTGATAGGTATTTCCTTCAAAATTATAAAAACCGCCTAAAAGTTTACCGCAAATAGGAAAAAGTATAGGGGCTTTGCCTTTCCAAAACTCTTCTTGCCCCTGCCAAATTTTTTCTTCACCACAAGTGGTTAAAGAAACAATTTCCGCGCCCTTAGTTGAAATTTTACAAATAGTATCGCCTTGCTGTAACGTTATAATTTCACTCATAATAACACCTCGCATTTATTTTAGTAAAGGTTATAGGTTTTGTCAATAATTAAATTAAATATTCGTAAAAAGAATTAAAAGACTTGTCTTTTAGTGTAAAGATATGTTAAAATAATTAAGTATTGTCATAAACGGAGGATAATATGGATTACAAAGCGATTGAAAAAAAGTGGCAGTCAAAGTGGGAAAAGGACAAACTTCATAATTTTGACAAGAAGAACGTTGACAAAAAGTTTTACGTTCTTGAAATGTTCTCTTATCCCTCGGCGGCTAAACTTCACGTGGGGCATTGGTACAACTACGGCCCGACTGATAGTTACGCCCGTTATAAAAAAATGAAAGGGTTTGAAATTTTTCAACCTATGGGGTTTGACGCGTTCGGTCTACCCGCTGAAAACTACGCTATAAAAACGGGTATTCACCCGCAAGACTCCACCGTTCAAAATATTGAAATGATGGAAACCACTCTTAAAGAAATGGGGGCTATGTTCGACTGGTCGAACGAAATTAAAACTTGTATGCCCGATTATTATAAGTGGACGCAATGGCTCTTTTTACAACTTTACAAAAAGGGTTTAGCATACAGAAAGGAAGCACCCGTTAACTGGTGCCCTGACTGTCAAACCGTTCTTGCAAACGAACAAGTTATTCAAGGTCAATGCGAAAGGTGTCACTCCACCGTCGTTCAAAAAGATTTAACTCAATGGTTTTTCAAAATTACCGACTACGCCGAAGAATTACTTCAAGGCTTAGACGGGCTTGACTGGCCTGAAAAAACTAAGGCTATGCAAAAAAACTGGATAGGTAAATCGGTAGGTGGTGAAATTCTTTTCCGTTTAGAAAACGGGGAAGACGAGTTTAAGGTATTTACTACGAGAGCGGACACCGTTTACGGCGTTTCGTACGTAGTGCTTGCGCCCGAACACCCACTCGTTAAAAAAATTACCACTAAAAAACAACAAAGCGAAGTTGAAAAGTACGTTGAAGAAACGGCTAAAACTAAGGAAATTGAAAGGCTTTCTCTCGATAGAGAGAAAACGGGCGTTTTCACAGGCGCATACTGTATTAACCCCGTAAACGGCAAGAAAGTTCCTATTTGGATATCCGACTACGTTTTATATTCTTACGGCACGGGTTGCGTAATGGGCGTTCCCGCGCATGACGAAAGGGATTTTGCCTTTGCTAAAAAGTACGACCTTCCTATTACAAGAGTTGTTAAAGGCGAAACGGGTAGTGACGGTTTACCTTTCGTTGGCGACGGTGTTTTAGTAAACAGCGTAAATTACGACGGGCTTACTTGCGAAGAGGCAAGAAAGGCAATTCTTTGCGATTTAGCAGTTAAAAACGAAGGCGGTTTCAAGGTTAATTATAGGCTTCGCGACTGGCTCGTTTCCCGTCAAAGATACTGGGGCGCACCTATCCCTATTATTTACTGCCCTACTTGTGGCATAGTTCCCGTTCCAGAAAAAGATTTGCCTGTTAAACTTCCGTATAACGTAGAGTTTAAGCCTGACGGGAAATCTCCACTTGCTAAATGCGAAGAATTTATGAAC
>JAZLBK010000024.1:0-3161 GCA_045613665.1 Christensenellaceae bacterium
TGCTTCCTAAGATGAAACTCTTCGGTCTCCGTGACGGTCTCTTCGAAGCTATCCTTGACAAGTTCTACGAAGACCCCACAACTATCGCTTACGGTGAAGATAATCGTGACTGGGGTGGCGCTTTCGGTGTTTACAAGAAGATGACTGAAGCCGTTCCTTATCACAGATTCTTCAACTCGCCCATTTCCGAATCTGCAATCGTTGGCTCTGCGGTAGGTTACGCTATGTGCGGTGGTAGAGCAATAGTTGAACTTATGTACGCTGACTTTATCGGTTGCGCAGGTGACGAAATCTTTAACCAAATGGCTAAATGGCAATCAATGTCGGCTGGTATTCTTAAAATGCCTATCGTATTACGTGTTTCCGTTGGTTCTAAATACGGTGCTCAACACTCGCAAGACTGGACTGCGCTTTGCTCGCATATCCCAGGTCTTAAAGTAGTATTCCCGTCAACTCCTGCTGACGCTAAGGGTTTAATGACCACCGCGCTTGAAGGAACTGACCCCGTTGTATTCTTCGAATCTCAAAGAATTTACGGTATCGGCGAAGAATTTATGGAAGGTGGCGTACCAGAAGGTCACTATGAAATTCCTTTCGGCGAACCAGACGTTAAGAGAAAGGGTAGCGACGTTACTATCGTAACTATCGGTGCTGTATTATATAGAGCGCTTGAAGCGGCTAAAATCTTAGAAGAAAAATACGGTGTTTCGGCAGAAGTTATCGACACAAGGTCTATCGTTCCGTTCAACTACGAAAAGGTTATTGAGTCTGTTAAGAAGACTGGTAAAGTATTATTCGTTGGTGACGCTTGCGAAAGAAACTCTGTAATGAGAGATATGGCGTCTAACGTTACCGAAATGTGCTTTGACTACCTTGACGGTCCTGCCGTAGTAGTTGGTTCAAGAAACTGGATTACTCCTGCTTTCGAACTTGAAAAGAGCTTCTTCCCACAACCTGATTGGATTATTGACGCTCTTCACGAAAAAATCATGCCACTTCCAGGTCACGTTCCTGCTAACAACTTTACTGACCTTGAAAAGATTGACCGTGCTAAAAAAGGTTTATAATCTCTAAGTTTTAGGCTAAATTTTAGATAATAAAATTAAAAAGCGGAAGTGAAACTACTTCCGCTTTATTAAAAAAAATATGAAAGTTATAGTTTTACAATCAACAAACCCATATTACAACTTAGCAGTTGAAGAATACCTTTTTTTGCACAGCAAAGAAAAGGTATTTATGCTGTGGCAAAACGATAAAACCGTAGTTATAGGTAAAAACCAAAACGCTTTTACCGAAGTCGATAATAAGGTGGCTGAAAGTTACGGGGTGAAAATATCAAGGCGAATAACGGGCGGTGGTGCAGTTTATCACGACCTTGGAAACGTAAACTATTCGTATATTGACCCAACGTCAACGTCAAACGGAATTGATTTTGAAAGTTACGCAACGCCTATTATTAACGCCCTAAATTCAATGGGTATAAAGGTAAAACTTTCAGGTAGAAACGATATAGAAACTCTTGACGGACTTAAAATTTCAGGTAGCGCTCAGCACAGGGTTGAAAATCGCGTTTTGCACCACGGAACGCTACTTGTTGAAAGTGACTTAAATTTTATGTCAAAGGTTTTAACGCCCAGCGTAGAAAAGTTAAAATCTAAGGCGGTAAAGTCGGTTAAAAAACGTGTTGTTAACGCTTGTGAACTTGCAAATTTGAACGTTACTAAATTGATTTCAACTATAAAAAACTTTATAATAAAAGAGTTTAACGCCGAAGAGATAGACCCGCCAAAAAACCAAATAATTGACGAGTTGTTTAGTAGAAATTCGTCTTATAGGTGGATATTTGGCGAAAAGTCAATGATAACTGATTATCAAAAACAAACGTCTAAACGCTTTGATTTTGGCACTATACAAATTTCGCTTAGTTTAAGTGGTGAGGAAATTAAACTTATTAAAATTACGGGTGATTTTTTTGGGCAAAAGGATATTTCAAATTTAGAAAAAACACTTCAAAACACTTCGCTTTTAACGCTCGATAAAACGCTTGATAATATAAACTTAACTGAATATATTTTAGGGATCACAAAAGAAGAATTTATATCTCTTATAAACGATTAAAAAAGCGTGGCATACAGCCACGCTTTTATTATAGATTATATAGTTTAGATATTTTCTCAAACGCTGGAATTGACCTTTTAATAAGGTCGGGGCTAACGCAAGTTGCAAGCCTAACGTAGCCTTCAACCCCAAAGGAATTTGACGGCACTACCAAAACCCCGTAGGTTTTACAAACGTCTGAAAATTCTTCGGCGTTAGGTATAGGCGATTTCATAAACACGTAAAACGCGCCTTTTGGGTTAACGCAAGAAAAACCTAAACGGTTAAGATTTGATATTAAAAGGTCGCGATTGTCTTTATAAACCGTGCAGTTAGAAACGCTATCAACACACCTTTCAATCACTTTTTGGAAAAGGGCGGGTGCGCAAACGTAACCTAAACTTCTACCAGCGCCGGCAACTGCAAGATAAAGTTTTTGCGCGTTTTCAGCAAGGGGCGAAACGGAAACGTAGCCTATTCTTTCGCCTGGGATTGAAAGGGCTTTACTATAAGAGTAGCAAATAACCGTATTATTGTAATATTTAGGAATAAAAGGACAAACGGCACCGTCAAACAAAATTTCACGGTAGGGCTCGTCGCAAATAAGATATATAGGGTGGGAATATTCCTTTTGTTTTTCATCAAGAATTTTAGCAAGTTTAACAATGCTTTCTTCACTATAAACCGCGCCAGAGGGGTTGTTCGGGCTGTTTATAATAACCGCTTGAACGTCACTACAAATGGTTTTTTCAAGTTCTTGAAAGTCAATATCAAAAGTAGTTTCGTCACACTTAGAAAATATTAAACTACCGCCCGCGTTTTCGGTAAAAACCTTGTATTCGGGGAAAAAGGGCGCAAAGGTTAGAACTTTATCGCTCGGCGAAGAAATAAGTGCTTTAAGCGTAATTGCAAGCCCAGCGGCAGCGCCACATGTAAGATAGGTTAAGTTTTCGTCAAGCGAAAAGCCGTAACGCTTTAAGTTATACTCGCAAATAGCCTTTCTTGCACCCAAATCGCCTTGTGCCGACGTGTATCCGTGAATTGATGGGTTTTTAACTTCTTCA
>JAZLBK010000025.1:0-6771 GCA_045613665.1 Christensenellaceae bacterium
CAACCATGGTTTCTATATCGGTAACGCAATCTAATTCAAGCCATTTATGCACTATTGCCGAAACACCTTGCGTAAAAAATTCTAAAAAATATAGCCTTTCGTTTTCATTAATTATAAACTTCGATATCGCTGGATAAAAAATTGAATTATACATTTTTTGATAACTTTCTTTGTTTTGAAACAACTGTGGTTTTTGGTTGACTACTCGCAAAACTTTTTTATTGTCTTTGCAAAAATTTAGATATGGCACTAAAAAATCGGTAGTAACTAAAAAAGCATCTTTGGGAGAATTTATTTCAAGCGGTACTTGAACGTTAAAAGAATTTATAAATTTTTTATTAAGGTTTGTAATCGTTTCTTCTAATAACTCGTAAATATTTTCATAATGCAAATAGAAAGTAGAACGATTTACGCCTGCTTTCTTCGTTATTTCTGTAACCGTAATAAATTCTATATCTTTTTTTTCAAGCAACGACATTAGTGCTTGATTCATAAGTTGTGCGGTATAAAAATATTTACTCACGTTCTTTTCCATTTTTTAATTTCCTTAAATCTAAATTTGCTTTGCGTATCATAACAATTGCACATGCTATTATAAAAATCGAAATAAAACCACTTAAAATTGGTAAAATAATACTTCTTAGCATTAAATTGCTTTCGCCGAAAGTGCAAAGCATAGTATTTGTTAGTGTAACGATTGAAACGATTGCAGAAATAAGACTTATTATCTTTGCGCAAGATTGAAGATAATCGTTTCTTCTTAGATGTTTTATACTATTTATAATCGCCATAGTCAAAGAAGAAAAAGTATACGTTGCAAGTGTTATTACAGTAATTTCGTGGTGTTTTACATGTTGGTTTCCATAAATTAAAATAAACATCATCGTTGAGAAAACTAAATTTATAGAAAGCAAAACACAACCGCAAGCACGCATAGTTTTTATTTTTGAAACAAGTTGTTTTTGTGGGGATATATGTAAATAAACAAATATGCGTGCTACGGAAAGTAGCCCATAATATATAGACGTTACTAAAAACCATTTTGAAGAATTTATTTGCCCTACTACGAATAAAAAAACCGAATAAGCAATATTAAAAATAAATGATAAACGTAAAAATATTTTTATTCTAAAAGCAGTATCAATTTTTATTCTTTCAAAAAAAGTTGAAAACATATAATTACTTATTCTTCACTTGCAATTTCATTTGCGAGTTTAATAATGTCGCTCGCATATTTGTTTTTCGATTTTGTCAATACTTTTTTGTAAATCGGATAATTTATACTAACCCCGACAATACCAACACAACCTACCACTATACCTAACGCTATCATTAAAGGTGTACCACCACCAATAACTCCCATTGCTAAACTCATACCCGTACCCAAGATAAGACTTGAAGCAATACCAAAAGTATAAGTAAAAATATTTGCAGGATTTTTTGCTTTTGCATCTAATCTTTTTAAGGCTTTAACCTTAGACGTTTGTTTAGGCGCATATTCGTTTGCAATTTGTTCAGCATAAATTTTATCAGTATTCATTTTAATCCTCCTAAAAATTTTAATTTTTTTAACTGAGCAAGATTATTATAACATAACAAAAATAAATCACCACAACAAACAACGCTCAAAATGTTTATTTGAAAAAATAAAAAGAACAATTCGATATTAAAATCAAACTATTCCTTTAAGTTTATTATTTATATTTCAAAAAATTTTTATAAAGCACGCCGTTTTTTGCTATTTTTTTTAATATTAAAACAGCCGAAAGTTTTTTACCTTTTAATTGCAACGGCAACTATACCAACAATTCCGCCTACTGTCCCACCTAATAAAATTTCCCATAATAAAGAAAGCGAAAAATTTATTTCGCCACCTATCGTTCCAAACAGTAAAAAGGTGAAAAAGGTAATTAAAAAGCCTGAAAAAACGCCTTTTATTAACCCTTTGTCTTCTCTTACTGCAAACAACGTACCTAAACATACCGCTATTATTTTAAGTATACAGTTAACGGGCTTTATAGCCGTTAACGGCAAACTAAAAAGTTCTATAACAAGCGCAAATATTAAAACGCTTATAAGCGAAAAAATTAAAGCGATTACAACGCCTTTTACAAACGCTAAACTACCCTTTGCTAAATTTACCATAAAAAATCTCCGCACAGTTAATAAACACTATGCGGAGTTTAATATTTTTATGACTTATTCTGCCTTTTCTTCTACTTCTTCAACTTTTTCTTCTTTTGCAGGTTCAACTATTTTAGCCTTTTTATTAGCCTTTTGTTGAGCGAGCTCTTCTTGTTCTTTTCTAAATTCTTCTTCTACTTTTTTAGGAAGTTGCATTTGGTAAATTGCGCGCTTGTCAAACTTAATTTTAGTGCCTTCGGTATCTAATACGAAAGTGCTTTCATCGTGGTTTACAGAAACAACCCTACCCATAATACCACCGATTGTAATAATGGTAGTGCCAGCGCAAAGTTTATCTTTTTTTGCTTGGTCTTCTGCCACTTGTTTTTTACGGTTTTTGCTTTGAACGGCGCTCATAACGATAAACGCAACGATTAAAACGCCTAAAATAATAAGCATTGTGTAGTCGTTACCACCGCTGTTTTTAGTGTTTTCAGTTAATAAGTTAAAATTTAACATAGTTAGTTTTCTCCTTAATTATTACGTATATAATATACAATATTTACTCACTTTTAGCAAGTGCTTAAATTAAATTAAACGGAATTTCTTGGTATTCTCCGTACTTTTCATAAAACTCACGACAAAAATCGGTAAAATACCCACCTATAATTGCCTCACGCATATTTTCCATAAGTTTTATAAGGAAAGTAATATTGTGAAGTGAAAGTAACATTGCGCCCGTCATTTCACCCACGTTTATCATATGGCGAAGATACGCCTTAGAGTAGTTACGGCAACAGTAGCAGTTACACTCGCTGTCAAGCGGAGTAAAATCGTCTTTATACTTGCCGTTTCTAACAACAACTTTGCCCTTGCTGGTAAGCGCCGTGCCGTTTCTTGCTATTCTTGTTGCTAAAACGCAGTCAAACATATCAATACCACGCCTTACTCCTTCAATTAAACAGTCGGGGCTACCTACACCCATTAAATATCTTGGAACGTCGGTTGGGAATTCAGGATACATTGTTTCAAGCATATCGTACATTACGCTTTTAGGCTCGCCTACCGATAAACCGCCTATGCCTAAACCGTATTTAGCGTAAGGTTTTACCGCCCTTAAACTTTCAAGGCGCAAATCTTTATACATATTGCCTTGAACAATAGGAAAAAGCGCTTGCTTATCGTTTTTATGATAGTTATAACATCTATCAAGCCAAGCGTGAGTTCTATCCATCGCCCTTTTAGCGCGGTTATAATCCACGCCGTAGGCGGAACACTCGTCAAACGCCATAATGATATCCGCACCAAGATTATTTTCAATTTCTATGGCTTTTTCGGGCGTTATGAAATGCTTTGAACCGTCAACGTTAGAGTGGAAGGTAACGCCGTCGACTTTAATATCGTTAAGTTTAGCAAGTGAAAAAACCTGAAACCCACCACTGTCGGTAAGTATAGGCTTATCGTAATTCATAAACTTATGTAGCCCACCTGCTCTTTTTACGATATCGTCGCCTGGGCGCATATATAAATGGTAAGTATTTGCAAGGATAATTTGAGCGCCTGCATCGTCAAGGTCACGCGGGTAAACGCCTTTTACCGTTGCTTGCGTGCCTACGGGCATATAAACGGGCGTTTTAATATCGCCGTGCGGAGTGTGTAAAACACCCGCCCTTGCACCCGTTGTTTTATCGGTTGCAATCGTTTCAAAATAAAAATTTTTCATAGAACTCCTGTTTCACGAAAGTAGTCGTGTGTCTTAATAATTGAAAAATTACTTTATATAAAATTAAATTTAACGCAGTATGCTGTTATTTGAATAAGTAGGTTTTTTGTGGTGCTGTATGATTTTAGAAACGAGTTAGGCAAGGCTCGACAAGGCGTGGGGTGAGATTGACCTTGTTGGTCATCGAAGTCCACGACGAAGTCAGTAAACGAAGCATAACGAAGTTTATAAAATCATACAGGCGTCGCCAAACGAAAAAAACCTATACTCACTTTTAACTGCGTAGTTATAAAGTTCAAGCACCTTTTCTCTTGTAAGCAAAGCAGATACAAGCATAATTAAGGTTGATTCGGGAAGATGAAAGTTGGTTATCAATCCGTCAATACACTTAAACTTATAGGGCGGATAGATAAAAATTGAAGTATCTCCACTTTGCGCTTTAACAAAGCCGTTTTGGTCGGCAACCGTTTCAAGCGTTCTAACCGAAGTAGTTCCAACGGCAATAACGCGCCTATTTTCACGCTTTGCGCGGTTGATAATTTCGGCGTTAGTTTCAGTAATTTCATACCACTCGGTATGCATTTTATGGTTGGTTAAATCGTCTTCTTTGACGGGGCGGAAAGTCCCAAGCCCCACTTTTAGTTCAACGGTAGCAAACTCAACGCCTTGATTTTTCAATCTTTCAATAAGTTCGGGCGTAAAGTGTAAGCCTGCGGTAGGCGCTGCTGAAGAACCTTCGTTTTTAGCGTATACCGTTTGATATCTCGACTGGTCTTTTAGTTTTTCACGAATATACGGCGGAAGTGGCATTTCGCCCACTTTGGAAATTATATCTTCAAACACTCCGTCGTAGTGAAAGGTAACTATTCGCCCACCACTTTCGGTGCGCTCTTTTACGGTTAAAGAAAGTTGTTCGTTTATAGTAAGTAAAGCACCTTCTTTGGCTTTTTTGCCCGGCTTTACCATAACTTCCCAGTCGGTAAGAGAAAACCTTTTAAGAAGTAAAATCTCTACTTTCCCACCGTTTTTAGTGTAAGAAAACATACGTGCGGGCAAAACTTTCGTGTCGTTTATAACTAACAAATCCCCTTTTTGAAGGATATTTTCTATATCGTAAAAATGCCTATCGCAATATTTATCCGTTTCTATATCGTAATGAAGAAGGCGTGAACTATCCCTAGGATAAACGGGCGTTTGCGCTATTAAATTTTCGGGTAAATCGTAATAAAAATCACTTTTTTTAAGCATATCAATTTTCGTCGAATATTGTAGTTTGTTCAAAACTTCTAACGGGTGGTTTAAGCCCTAAATGCTCATAAGCCCTTTTAAGAGCAACCCTACCCCTTGAAGTTCTTGCAATAAAGCCAAGTTGAAGTAGATAGGGTTCGTAAACGTCTTCTATGGTGTTTGCGTCTTCATTAACGGTTGCCGAAAGCGTTTCAAGACCTACCGGACCGCCACCGAATTTTTGTATCATACTTTCAAGAATTTTTTTATCCGTTCCGTCAAGACCTAAACCGTCTATTTCCAAGCGCGAAAGAGCAAGTTCAGCGTCGGATTTTAATATTTCGCTATGCCCCATTACCGAAGAAAAATCTCTAACCCTTTTAAGGAGGCGGTTTACAATTCTCGGCGTTCCGCGACTTCTTCTTGCAATTTCAAGTGACGCGTCACTTGAAATATCAAAGCCAAGCGTTTTGCTTGAACGAGTTGCAATTTCAGCAAGTTCTTCGTTATTGTATAATTCTAAGCGTAGCATTACGCCAAACCTATCGCGAAGTGGCGAAGAAAGCATACCCGCCTTAGTCGTTGCGCCGATAAGCGTAAACTTTTTAAGCGGTATTTGAACGGTGCGTGCCGACGGGCCTTTTCCAAGAATTAAATCGAGCGAAAAATCTTCCATTGCGGGATACAAAACTTCTTCGATATTATGGCGCAACCTATGAATTTCGTCAATAAACAAAACGTCACCGTCGTTAAGGTTTGAAAGTATTGCCGCTAAATCGCCCGTTTTTTCAATAGCAGGGCCGGAAGTAACTTTAATTTGCGTACCCATTTCGCTTGCTATAATGTGCGCAAGGGTGGTTTTACCAAGCCCCGGAGGACCGTAAAGCAAAACGTGGTCTAAACTTTCGCCACGCATTTTTGCAGCCTTCATAAAAACGGTCAAGTTGTCCTTAACCTTGTCTTGTCCAACGTAACCGTCCATTGATTTGGGGCGCAAAATATTCTCAACGTCGTCGTAAACGGATTTTTCAACGTCTATTACGCGCTCGTAATTTTCATAATTGTTATCTATAACGTGTTCGTCTATCATAATTTACCTTATAGTTTGTAGTGCAACGGTTATAATGCTTTCAATAGTGTCCGCCCCGCGCTCTCTCGCAACCGCCACCGCCTTTTCACTTTCAGCGCGTAAAAATCCTAAACTCATAAGCGCAATAACTGCGTCGTCTTCAATAGACGGCTCGGTTTTAGTTTTCGTTGAAGGTTTTTTGCTACCTTCTGGAAGATCGAGTTGCGAAATGTTTTCTCTAAGTTCTAAAATTATACGCTCAGCAGTTTTTTTACCTAAACCTTTAACTTTTGAAAGAGCCTTAACGTCTTGCGACGCGATTATAAAAGCAAGTTCGTTAAGTGGCATTGACGAAAGTATCGAAATACCCATTTTAGGCCCAACGCCCGATACGGATATAAGTTTTAAGAACATGCTTTTTTCTTCAATAGATATAAAGCCGTATAAGTAAAACCCGTCGTCTCTTACGTTAAGGTAGGTAAAAAGCGAGCCTTTGCCTTGGTTTACTATTACTTCGTAAGCCTGAGCGGAACAAGTTATTTCATAACCGATACCACCCGTTTCTAAAACTATTACTCCGTTACTATTTGCCGTTATTAAGTTACCGCTAATATATCCTATCATATTT
>JAZLBK010000026.1:0-9561 GCA_045613665.1 Christensenellaceae bacterium
CCGAAACAGCGGGGGTCAGAAAGTCAACGGAGAGAAGCGAAAGCAGAAGGATGTTGAGCCCAGAGAAGCCAGAAAGGAAACTAGAAGGCAAGGGTGAGCCAGAGGAAGCAGCTGCAGAGATTGAGCCTGGCAGAAGACGAAAGGAAATTGCAGACGAAGCCTGCATGGAACTGGGTGTGTGGAAGCTCGCAAGAGTGGAAACCACGGTTTCGTGTGAGGTGGTTTAACTACTTAAATATCCGCTCTTAGCTCAGTTGGTAGAGCAACTGACTCTTAATCAGTGGGTCCCGGGTTCGAGTCCCCGATCGCCCACCATAAAAGCACTGCAAAGGCAGTGCTTTTTTATTACATCTTGGGACTCGAACCCTACGGGTTCAGCCCTTAGCAGGGCGCAAACCCCTCGTCAACTATCGTTGACACTCCCCTTAACAAGGGGAATTACCCCGATCGCCCACCAAAAAAGCACTGCAAAAGCAGTGCTTTTTGCTTACAGCAAAATTTAATAGTTTGTTTAATTTTCACAATTATTTGACAAAATTTGATAAATTTCTTATAATATGTTTATACTAATAAAATGAAGGTGTAGAATATGAGAGATTTTTTATTCAAAGTTTTTGAAATGTCACACTTTAATACGGGAATTTCAGTTACCGCATTTTCAATTCCACATATAATCTACGTGCTACTTATAGCAGGCGTAATAGTATGGGCGTATATGTCGTTCAAAGATAAGCCTGAAAATAAAAAACAAGGCTTGTTTAGGTTTCTTGCCTACGCGCTTGTAATATCTTATATATTTGACTTTTTCGCTCACGACTTTGTGTACGAAGGGCTTAATATGGATAAACTTCCTTTCCATATATGTACGGTGCTTTGCTCGATAGTTGCTTTCGTTCAGTTTAATAAAAAGTTTAGTAAATTCGTTGAACCCGTTTCTTTTTTAGCAATTATAGGTCCACTAATGTACCTTGTTTACCCTGCAAGTATAGGTTCTGGTGAGCCTTGGTGCTACCAAGCGGTGCAAACTATGTTTTACCACGGCGTACTTCTTGCTTGGGGCGTGCTTAATATCGCGCTTAAAACTTTTAAGCCACAAATTAAAAACTGCTGGAAAGCGCTTGTACTACTTGTAATTATTACTTTATGGGCAAAACTCGGCAATACAATTTATGAAGATTACAACTGGTTTTTCCTTGAAGAAGACGCGTTCTATATCGGCCTTGTAGAAAACGGAGTTATTCCTAAATGGTCGCTTATGGTAATCAACCCCGTAGCAGTATTTTTAACTGTACTTTTAATTTACGGCATTTACTACGGTGTTATGAAATTAAAATCAAAAAAACAATAAATAAGAAAAACACGGCGTAAAGCCGTGTTTTTTAATGCTTTTATTTTACTAAAACTTGAAGTTCGTCGCCTATTAAATCAACGGTTAGCACGCTTTCGGGGAGTAGGTTGTTTTTAATAATTTCTTTTGCAATAAGCGTTTCAATGCGTGACTGGATAAAGCGTTTAAGCGGTCTTGCGCCGTAAACTCCGTCGTAACCGTTTTCGGTTATATAGGAAATTGCGTCAGGCGTAATTTCTAAATGAAGTTTTTTATCTTTTAGGCGTTGTTTTAAGTTTTGTAATAAAAGTAAAACGATTTTACCTATCTCGGTTTTAGTAAGCGGTTTATAAAATACTATTTCGTCAAGCCTATTCAAAAACTCGGGGCGGAAACTTTGTTTTAACAAACTTTCAACTTGTAATTTAGCGTCTTGTTTAATCTCACCCTTTTCGTCAATTCCGTCAAGAATAATAGGCGAGCCAAGGTTTGAAGTTAAAATTATAACGGTGTTCTTAAAGTCAACCGTTCTACCTTGCGAATCGGTAATCCTACCGTCGTCTAAAACTTGCAGTAGAACGTTAAACACGTCGGGGTGGGCTTTTTCAATCTCGTCAAAGAGTATTACCGAATAAGGTTTGCGCCTTACCGCTTCTGTTAGTTGACCGCCGTCTTCAAACCCTACGTATCCCGGTGGCGCACCTATAAGACGCGACACACTAAACTTTTCCATATACTCGCTCATATCAATTCTAATGATATTTTTTTCATCGTCAAAAAGGGTTTGAGCAAGAGTTTTTGCAAGTTCGGTTTTGCCAACGCCCGTAGGACCTAAGAATAAAAACGAACCGATAGGGCGGTTGGGGTCTTGAATACCAGCCCTTGAACGAAGTATTGCCTCACTAACTTTACTAACCGCCTCGTCTTGACCGATAACTCTTTCGTGCAGAACGCTTTCAAGGTTAATAAGTTTTTCGCGCTCGCCTTCAAGTAGTTTTGAAACCGGAATACCCGTCCAGCGCGAAACGATTTTGGAAATTTCGTCTTCGGTAACCTTATCGCGAAGTAGCGAACTTTGCGTAGGCGTTTTTTCAGCGTTTTCAAGTTGTTTTTTAAGTTCGGGCAGTTTTCCGTATTTAAGTTCAGCCGCGCGGTTAAGGTCGTATTCTCTTTCGGCTTTTTCTATTTGGGCGTTAACGTCGTCAATTTCTTTTCTTAAATCTTGAAGTGAAGTGATTGAAGATTTTTCCTTTTCCCAAGTAGTTTTCATTTGTTCGTACTTGGTTTTAAGGGTAGAAAGTTCACTTTCAATATCTTTAAGCCTATCTTTTGAAAGGTTATCCGTTTCTTTTTTAAGTGCCGCTTGTTCAATTTCAAGTTGCATAATTTTTCTTGAAACGTCGTCCATCTCGGTAGGCATAGAATTCATTTCGGTCTTAATAAGAGCGCACGCCTCGTCAACAAGGTCAATGGCTTTGTCGGGTAAAAATCTATCGGTAATATATCGGTTAGAAAGGTTTGCCGCTGAAATTAAAGCGTTGTCTTGAATTTTTACGCCGTGGTAAACTTCGTATCTATCTTTAAGCCCACGAAGAATAGAAATAGTGTCTTGAACGGTGGGCTCGTTTACCATAACCGGTTGAAAACGGCGTTCTAAGGCAGGGTCTTTTTCTATATACTTTCGGTATTCGTCAAGCGTGGTTGCGCCTATGCAGTGAAGTTCACCGCGCGCAAGCATAGGTTTAAGAAGATTGCCTGCGTCCATTGCCCCGTCCGTTTTACCTGCGCCTACTATGGTGTGAAGTTCGTCTATAAAAAGAATAATTTCGCCGTTAGATTTTTTAACTTCCGCTAAAACGGCTTTTAATCTTTCTTCAAACTCACCGCGATATTTTGCGCCTGCAATAAGCGCGCCTATATCAAGCGAAAATAGTTTGCGGTTTTTAAGGCTTTCGGGAACGTCGCCTTTCATAATGCGGATTGCAAGCCCTTCGGCTATTGCCGTTTTACCAACGCCTGCCTCACCTATTAAAACGGGGTTGTTTTTTGTTTTACGCGATAAAATTCTTATAACGTTTCTAATTTCTTCGTCACGCCCGATAACGGGGTCAATCTTTTGGCGTTTAGCCCTTTCAACAAGGTCGGTGCCGTACTTTTCTAAAACGTCGTAAGTGCTTTCGGGGTTGTCGCTTGTAACTCTAACGTTACCGCGTATTTCTTGTAAAGTTTTAAGAAAAACGTCGCGCGATAGTCCGTTATTTATCAAAATTTGCTTAGCGTTTTCGCTACCTGATAAAATTATGCCGAGAAGAAGATGCTCAACTGAAATAAACTCGTCTTTCATATCTTTTGCTTGCTTTTCAGCGGTGGATAAAACCGCCGATAAGTCGCTGGATAAGTATTGCTCTCCGCCGGAAACTTTTGGCAAGCGTGAAATTTGAAGTTCTACGTCGCTAATAATTTTAGTTGCGCTAAGTCCTGCTTTTTCAATAATTTTTATAGTTATGCCTTGATTATCTAAAAGCAAAGATTTCAAAAGATGCAAAGAAGTTATTTGCTGGTTGCCGTTTTCTTTGGCTAACTTCGTTGCTCCGTTAATTGCCTCTATTGATTTTTGTGTAAAATTGTTAGTATTCATAATTCACCTATATTACAATTTTATTTTGTTTTAAGTCTATAAATTTTTTCTCTATTATAGAAAATGCGCCGGGGTTAGTAAGATTAGAAAAATACAAACTTAAAAGTTCGTCAAAATCTTTAACGAAAAGTGTTATATGCTCTGCAAGTTCCTTAGTTGAAACGGGCTCTATTGGAAAAGTAAAAAGCCTTGTAAGGCGCGCGCCCTCTACGATATGCATAGCCTTTTCGTTATAGTATTTCTTTTCTAAAAAGGCAAAAAGCCTATAAAAATCACTCATATGCTCAATTAAAGTGGGGTTTTGAGTTCTAAGCGTAACTTTCAAACTGCCAAGGTGCGCCGATTTAGGAAACAGTTCAACGCTGTATTTAATTGCGGGGTTGTATCGGTATGAAAGCGCGCTCATAATTGACGCCATATACGAACTTGGCTGTTCTAAATATCGCATAGTATTGCTTCTTGAAAGCAACCTTTCAATCTCGTCAAAAACGTTGTTCGCGCGGATTTCAGGCGTTTCGTACCCAACCGCACTTGCTAAAATTTTTTCAACCATATTAGAACGGCTAAGCCCGTTGACTTTCGCCATATTATCAAGTAAATGAACAACTTCGTCGTTAAGAAGTAAACTATAAACAGATTTTGACATTTGTAATATCTCCTTTTAATGAAATTGTAAACCATATTTAATAATTTGTCAATGAAATTATGTAATATTATTTACAAATTTATACTTGCAAAAATAAATAAAATCAATTATAATAAAAATATGGAAAAGTTAAAACTTGATTTTGAGATAGTTCCTACGGGTGCTTGGAAACAAAATTTAAGAACGGTATTATCAAAAAAGGCGTGGGATTTTATTCGGCGTGACGCGTACGATAGAGCGGGTGGTAGGTGCGCTATTTGTGGTAGACCTACGAAAAGGCTTGAAGCACACGAAAAGTGGGAGTTTGATAAAACTAATAAAATTCAAAAGTTGGTTGACGTTGTAGGTGTCTGTCACGCTTGCCACTCGGTTATCCATATATCAAGAACGCAACTTTTGGGCTATGAAGATACTGCAATTAAGCATTTTAGAAAAGTAAATAACTGCGACTATCAAGTGTATATCCGCGCTTTATCCACCGCCACCCAAAAAAGTGTAGAGTTATCTACGGTAGATAGTTGGGGGCTTGATATGAGTTGGCTTGAAAGATTTCTTTAAGTCGTTATTTCGGGCATTATACTTCGTTACTGCTACGGTCTTGCGACCATCACAACCAAAAAGGTTAGTGCTGTCCGCAATCCCTTGCGAGCCTTGTCTAATACCCAAACTAACGCCTTAAATTTTAAGTCGTTATAAACTGCGTTAAAGTGCGTTACTGCCACTAAGTTATGACAGTAATGACCAAAAAGGTCTATTGCAACCACCCGTCAACGCCGAGCCTTGTCTTGCTTGTTTCTAACACCTTAATTTTTAAGTCGTTATTTCGGGCATTATACTTCGTTACTGCTTTGTTTACGGACTTCGATAACCAACAAGGTTAATCTCACCCCGTAAACTTCGCGAGTCTTGTCTAATACCCAAACTAACGTATTAAAAGGGTTGTAATAAACTAAAACAAAACTAAAAGCGGAGTAAACTTTACTCCGCTTTTGTTTTCATTGTTGACAATTTAGCAAAAGTTTATTATACTTATTATTAATTACGAAAAGGAGTATAAACGTGAAGAGACGCTCGCATTTTTTATATCAAGACAGAACTATAATTTCACAAAAAGTTAAAGAATCGTTTTCTTCCGTTTTGCCTATTACGATTATAGTTTTAATACTTAGTTTTACTATCGTTCCGCTTGAAAGCGGTATGTTTTTAGCCTTTATTTTAGGTGCGCTTTGCGTTATAGTTGGCATGGGGCTATTTACTCTTGGGGCTGACACGGCTATGACGCCTATCGGCGAATACGTAGGAACTTCGGTTATGCGAACTAAAAAAATGTGGATAATTTTACCCGTTTGCTTTATAGTCGGCGTGCTTATAACAATATCCGAGCCCGACCTTCAAGTTCTTGCGGGGCAATTATCTCAAACGATAGCGCCGTGGACTTTGGTTATAGCAGTAGGCGTGGGCGTTGGCGTATTTTTAGTAATTGCCTTTTTGAAAATAGTATTAAAATTCAAACTATCGCACCTTTTAATAATTTGCTATATTGCAGTTTTCGTGCTTTCAGCATTTGTTCCGCCGGCGTTTATTCCGCTTGCGTTTGATTCGGGCGGTGTAACCACAGGGCCTATGAGCGTTCCGTTTATAATAGCAATAGGCGTGGGCGTTGCCTCGCTTAGAAGTGACAGGGGCGCGGAAAGTGACGGGTTTGGTCTTACGGCGCTTTGTTCTATCGGGCCTATTCTTGCGGTTATGATACTTGGCATTATTTTTAAGCCCGAAAGCATTGAAAGTGGCGCGCAGTCGGTTTTAGAAGTAGAAAATAGCAAACGGTTAGTATTAGTTTTTTCTCAGGCAATACCTAAGTATTTAGAAGAAGTTGCAATCGGGCTTGCGCCTATTATTGCGTTTTTCTTTATCTTTCAAATATTTGGTCAAAAACTCAGCAAGCAAAACGTTATTAGAATTTTAATAGGCGTGCTTTATACCTACGTTGGCTTAGTGCTGTTTTTAGTGGGTGTTAATACAGGCTTTTTACAAGTAGGGCGATATTTGGGTGAACAAATAGGCAAACTATCCTATAACTTTATAATTGTTCCTATCGGTATGCTAATAGGCTACTACGTGGTAGCGGCAGAGCCAGCCGTTCACGTTTTAACAAAACAAGTGTTTGAATTAACTTCGGGCGCAATTCCTAAAAAAGCGTTAAGAACAAGCCTTATGCTTGGCGTTGCGGTATCGGTTGGTCTTGCAATGTTTAGAATTTTACTTAATATAAACGTTATGTATTTTCTAATACCTGGGTATTTAGTTGCACTAATTTTAACCTTTATAGTGCCGGAAATGTTTACTGCAATAGCGTTTGACTCTGGGGGTGTAGCGTCTGGCGCGATGACGGCAAGTTTTCTAATGCCACTTGCACTTGGGGTTTGCTCGTCGGTTGGCGGAAACGTTGCAACGCAAGGCTTTGGCGTTGTTGCAATGGTCGCGATGACACCGCTTATAACAATACAAATTCTTGGTCTAATTTATAAAATTAAAATGCAAAAACTTAAAAATCAAGCCAAAAAGCAATCTTCTGTTGAAGATATTATCGAATAAGGGGGAGAAAGTTGTGTTTGGATTAAAGTATATGATAACTATAACCAAGCGTGAATACGAAGAAGAGTATATTGACTTTTTCCGCCGTCACGGTGTAGAAAGAGTTTTAACTCAACTTTGTAACGGAACGGCAACCGAATCAACGCTGAGCCTTATGGGGCTTGAAAAAACCGAAAAGGTTATGCTAAGCACTATGGTAAGAGAAGAAAACCTTTGTGAGGTAATTAAAGGGTTATTAGTAGAAATGGATATATCTTCGGCTGGTAACGGAATTTCGGTAACGATACCCGTAAATAGCGTGGGGGGAAAGTCGTCGTTAGAATACCTTGCAGGCAAACAGCCACTTAAAAAAAAGGAGAGCGAAAATATGAACAACGCAGAAAGCAAAGTCGTTTTAATTATAACGATAGTAGATAAAGGCAATACCGATACGGTTATGGTCTCGGCGCGTAGCGCCGGCGCTAACGGTGGTACGGTAGTTCGCGCAAAGGGTACGGGCGCAGAACTTGCTAAATTTTTCGGCGTATCAATAAGTGAAGAAAAAGAAATGGTTTATATCGTTGCAAGGCGTGATAATCGCGATAGCATTATGAAAGCCATTATGGAAAAAGCAGGTGTTAATACCGATGCGCACGGCATAGTATTTTCATTGCCGGTAGATAGCGTGGTTGGATTAAAAGCCTTTGAGCATTTAGACTAATTTAAGTATTAAAAAAACGGAGCAAACTTTTGCTCCGTTTTTTAGTTGTATTTTTTAATTATTTGTTTTTACTTTTAATATATTCGTCGGTTGCTTTTGCTGCAATTTTGCCAGCGCCCATTGCCGAAATTACCGTTGATGCTCCGGTAACCGCGTCACCACCGGCGTAAACTCCGTCAAGAGAAGTTTTACCGTCGTCATTAACGATAATGCCACCCCAACGATTAACGTCTAAACCCTTAGTGGTTTGTTTAATAAGTGGGTTGGGGGAAGTTCCTATTGCCATAATAACGGTGTTTGCAGGAATTTCAAACTCGCTATCTTTAATAGCAACGGGACGTCTTCTACCATTTTCGTCAGGCTCGGAAAGTTCCATTTTAATACACTTAACACCCGTAACAGTGCCGTTTTTCATATCGCGTGGGTCGTTTGGATTTTTGTAGCCTAAAATTTCAACGGGGTTAGTTAAAAGGTTAAACTCAATACCTTCTTCAATGGCATTTTCAACTTCTTCTTTTCTTGCAGGAAGTTCAGTCATCGAACGACGATATACGATAGTTACTTTATCTGCGCCAAGTCTAAGCGCGGTACGAGCCGCGTCCATCGCAACGTTACCACCGCCAACTACTATTACGTTACCGCCTTTCATAATAGGGGTAGCGGAATTTTCTTTATACGCTTTCATAAGGTTAGAACGCGTTAAGAATTCGTTAGCCGAGTAAACGCCTTTAAGCGCTTCGCCCGGGATATTCATAAAGTTAGGTAGACCTGCGCCCGAACCTACGAAAACAGCCTCGTAGCCGTCGTCGAAAAGTTCTTCAATGTTAATCGTTCTACCGATAACTACGTTTCTTTCAAACTTAACGCCAAGCGCTTTAAGTTTATCAACTTCGTCTTTAACAATCTTTTTGGGAAGTCTAAATTCTGGAATACCGTAAGTAAGAACGCCACCTTCTGTATGGAAAGCCTCGAAAACGGTAACTTCATAACCTTTTTTAATAAGGTCGCCAGCGTAAGTTAAACCTGACGGACCAGAACCAACTACGGCTACTTTATGGCCGTTGGGCGCGTCTTTTTCAGCGTTTTCGCCCTTAGCGTGGTCGGCAACGTATCTTTCAAGCCTACCGATAGCAACGGGTTCGCCTTTAATACCGCGAACACACTTTGCTTCGCATTGAGTTTCTTGTGGGCAAACTCTACCGCAAATAGCGGGGAGTGAAGAAGTTTTAGATATGATAGCGTAAGCGCCTTCAATGTCGTTAACTTTTACTTTTTGTATAAATTCGGGAATATTTACGTTAACTGGGCAACCTGCAACGCAAGATGCGTTTTTACAGTTTAAGCAACGGTTAGCCTCGTCAATTGCTTGCTCTTCGGTGTAGCCGAGCGCAACTTCTTCAAAGTTTTTACCGCGCAAAACGGGGTCTTGCATCGGCATAGCGTTTTTATCGTTTCTCATATTGAACTTAGCCATTTTACTTTACCCCCTTGAATAAATTGCACGCTTCTTCGTAACTGTGAAGTTCGAATTCTTTATACATAACGCCACGCGACATAGCCTCGTCAAAATCAACTTCGTAACCGTTGAAATCAGGCCCGTCAACACAGGCAAACTTAGTAACGCGTACACCGTCTTTAATAAGGGTTAAACGGCA
>JAZLBK010000027.1:0-1629 GCA_045613665.1 Christensenellaceae bacterium
GGTACGATAAGTAGACGAGTCAGACGGAGAGTGACCAGATACACGGTAGGTAACTACGTCTAAAAGCGCAGGACCTTTGCCTTGTAAAAGGAGATCTTTCTTTCTCTTAACAGCGTCAGCCACTGCTAAGGGGTCGTAACCGTTTACGCGTTCAGCATGCATTTGGCTGGGGTTGAAACCTGCACCAAGTCTTGCAGCCATATCAAAGCCCATGGTTTCACCACGAGTTTGACCGCCCATACCGTAGTGGTTGTTGAATACGTTGAAAAGTATCGGCATACCACCGTCTTCAAACTTACCGTCCATACCCCAAAGTTTGGTAATTTGGTCCATAGACGCGAAGTTCATTGATTCTAAAACCGGGCCTCTACCCGTAGCACCGTCACCAAAGTTGGAAACTACGATACCGGGTTTGTGGTTAGAACGCTTATAAAGTGCAGCACCAAGTGCGATAGGACCACTTGCGCCTACGATAGCGTTGTTGGGCATTAAGCCGAAAGGTATGAAGAAAGCGTGCATCGAACCGCCAAGACCGCGGTTGAAACCGGTTTTTCTTGCAAAGATTTCAGCAAGTGCGCCGTATAAAAGGAAGTTGATAGCAAGTTCTTTAATAGAGCCTGCTTTCATGTGTTTTTCAACTACTGATAAAACAGCACCGTCAAGGAACTCTTTCATAATGTCGTAAAGTTCTTTGTCGTCAAGTTTTTCGATAGAAGATAAACCTTTTGCGAGAATTTCGCCGTGGCTACGGTGAGAACCGAAAGAAAGGTCGTTAATATCTAAGTGATAAGCCTCACCTACTGCCGACGCTTCTTGACCGATAGAAAGGTGAGCGGGACCGGGGTTGTTGTATTTAACGCCGTTGTATTCGCTTTTAACCTTAACTTCGTTAAGCATGGTTTCAAACTCACGAATAATAGCCATATCGCGGTATACGCGAAGCATATCTTCTTTCGAGTAGATTTTTAATTCTTCTTTAATGGTTTTGTTGTATTGACATACTGGGATGTCTTCAAAGTGGATGTAACCCGCATCAAACGCCTTGGCGGGATCAACGTACTGACTCTTTGGCATAATAATTCTCCTTTATTTATTAAATTAAGAACATTGATTCTCTAATTACTTCACAAACGGTGGGGTGCGGGAATACGAGTTTCTGAACGTCAGTCACTCTCATTTCCGTTTCAACCATCATAGCAGCGCCGTAAATCATTTCTGACGCGTAACTTCCATAAACGTGAAGGCCTACGATATTGTTGTGCTTTTTATCAGTTATAACTTTAAGCACGCCGTTGCCGTGTTCGTTTTCAGCAATATAGCGACCGCTATATTTTAAGGTTACCGTTTGAACGTTTACGTCAAGCCCCTTTTCTTTTGCAGATTCGGTAGTTTCACCTACGCCTGCAACTTCGGGGTTGGTATATATAACAGACGGAATTGAATTGTAGTTAATTCTGTCTTTCTTGCCTAAAATGTTGTTGATGCAAACTTCGCCTTCGCGGTATGCGGTGTGAGCGAGCATCGACTTACCGTTTACGTCACCAGCAGCCCAAACGCCAGGAACGTTGGTTTTGCCGTATTCGTTGGTAACGATTGCGCCTCTTTCAAGTTTTAAGCCGATATTTTCAC
>JAZLBK010000028.1:0-8133 GCA_045613665.1 Christensenellaceae bacterium
CGTTTCAAACATTAGCATTAAGCCTTGAAGTTGCATAGAGTCTGCCGAAATACCCTCTTTTGTTGCAAAGTGAAATACCGCTGGGAATATAGCCATACCTGCAAGTAAAGCAACGATAGTATCGAAAATGCAAATCATACTTGCCGATTTAAGAAGGTTAATTTCTTTACCGGTATACGAGCCGTAAACTATCATTGCGCCCATGCCGAGCGAAAGCGAATAAAAGGCTTGCCCCATAGCAGCTAAAAGAGAACCCCAAGTTATTTTAGAAAAATCTGGTACGAGATAGAATTTTAACCCGTCAACAACCCCTTCGCCTAAAAACAGAACGAATATAACGACTAACACTAATAAAATAAAGAGTGCGGGCATTAAAACTTTTGACGCTTTTTCAATTCCGCCCTTAACACCTGCCATTACTACCGCGAGAGCAAATGCTATAAAGATTAAACTAAAAAGTATAACTTGCCACTCGCTACCTGAAAAGTTGTAAAGATTACCGCTGTTGCCCCAGAAAGAGTTAACGGCAAATTTAACGGTGTATCCGCCTAAAACCGAATAGTAAAAGGTAATAATTAAAGGAACTGCAACTGCAATTAAACCAAACCAACCTATATTTTTATTGATTATCTTAAAAGAAGTTATAGGGTTTGCTTGCGAACGCCTACCTAAATATATTTCGCATATCATAGTTAAAAAACCTATAAATAATACGCACGCTATATATAAAATTACGAAAGCAGCACCGCCGTTTTCAGCCGTTTTATAAGGAAACCCCCATAAATTACCAAGGCCTACCGCCGAGCCTGCCGCTGCAAGTACGAAACCTATTCCGCTTGTAAATCCACCTTTTTTTTGAGTTTTGTCCATAAAAATTCTCCTAACTTTTGATATTTTATCAAATTATAAAATTTAAGTCAACTATAATAATAGCAAAACGAATTTGTATAATTTTATAAATTATGGAAAAATTTTAATAGTTTTAATTAAACACTTTACAAAAATTATAAAAAATGGTAAAATTTGAGCAAGGTGTATTATGAATAATATTATTGATAAATTAAAAATTGAAAAAAGTAGTAAAAAACTTACTAATGCCGAACTCAGTAGTCTTAGTGGTGTTCCGCTTGGCACGGTAAACAAAATACTTTCGGGTGCGACTAAAAGCGTTAAGGCTGAAACGCTTGAAAAACTAACCTTAGCAATATTTAACGGCGAAGTAGAAGTTTATGAAAACAAGCCTTTAATCTACGGGTTTTTGAAAGTTGGTGCATGCACGCCGGAGATTGTTCTTGCAAGCCCCAAAGACAACGCTCAAAAAATTATCGAAAGTGTTAATAGGGCTGACGAGCAAGGCGTATCCCTTCTCGTTTTTCCAAAACTTTGTTTAACGGGCTCAACGCTTGGCGATTTATACCGCCAACAATCGCTAATTAGTTCAGCGCTTAACAGTTTATTTTTAATTGCAAACCAAACGGCGAAATTAAACGTTATATCCGTTATAGGTTTACCGCTTTTAGTTAAAGGTAAACTTTATAGCGTGGGCGCGGTAATTTCAAAAGGTAAAATTTTAGGGTTTGTTCCCGAACAAAACCCCGATAATAACTTATTTTCTTCGTTTGACGGGTTTGAAAATATTTGTATTAACGGCAATAATATCCCGTTTGGCGATATCTTGTTTAGGGCAAATAATTACTGCGATTTTACCTTCTCGGTAACTTTTTCAACCGATTTAGCCGGTTTAGACAAAAATTATGCTAATTGTAGCGTTATTGCGTGCTTGTCAAGTATGCCTGAAACGGTAGGAAAAACTGAAAAACTTACAACCTTAATATCGGCAAAAACTTCCGCTTATAACTGCGGTTGCGTTTTTGCAGAGGCTGGCTACGGCGAATCTACTACCGACTGTGTTTATTCGGGCGAAAACTTCATTTACGAAAACGGCAGTTTACTTAATAAAAGCAAAAAGTTTACTTCGCAAACTATAACCTGTGATATTGACGTTGACTATTTAAGTAGCGAAAAAATAAAAAACAGCCGTAAAAATCAAAACGCGGTGGTAAACGAAGTTAACTTTAATTTAGAAATAGATAAGTTCACTTTAACGCGTGACTTTGATAAAACGCCTTTTATACCTAAAAACGTTAAGATGCAAGAGAGGGCGGAACTTATTTTAAGTATTCAATCTCACGGATTAAAAAGGCGAGTAGAGCACACTCACGCAAAGGCGCTCGTTATAGGCGTTTCGGGTGGGCTTGACAGTACGCTTGCTCTTTTAGTTGCCGTTAGAACAATGAAACTTTTAGGTAGAAGTTCAAAAGACGTAATTGCAATTACTATGCCTTGCTTTGGAACTACCGAAAGAACTAAAAATAACGCCTACGACCTTTGTAATGCGCTTAACGTTACCGTTAAAGAAATAAATATTAAAAACGCGGTAAATCAACACTTTGAAGACATAGGTCAATCCGCCGATATTCACGACGTTACCTTTGAAAACAGTCAAGCGCGTGAAAGAACGCAAGTTTTAATGGATTACGCTAATAAAATAGGTGGAATAGTAGTTGGAACGGGCGATTTAAGTGAACTTGCGCTTGGCTGGGCAACTTACAACGGCGACCATATGAGTAATTACAGCGTAAACGCGTCAATTCCTAAAACCCTTATAAGATATTTGGTAGAATATGAAAGTTTGCACGCAAGCACCCTTCTTAAAAACACGCTTGCTGACGTTTTAGATACCCCCGTATCTCCCGAACTCGTTCCGCCCAAAGAAGGCGAAATTACTCAAAAAACCGAAGATATCGTAGGGCCGTATATACTTCACGACTTCTATCTTTATCACGCTATAAAAAGGTGCAGTTCGCCATCTAAAATATTTTATATAGCGAAACACGTTTTCAAAAAGGATTTTGAGCCACAAGTTTTATATAAATGGCTTGAAAATTTCTACAAACGCTTTTTCTCTCAACAGTTTAAGCGTTCGTGCTTGCCTGACGGGGTTAAGGTAGGTTCGGTTTCCCTTTCGCCAAGGGGTGACTTTTCTATGCCGAGTGATGCGTATGCAACGACTTGGCTTGATGATTTAAGTAAATGTAAATTTTAATAAGGACTATCTATGATACAAAAATTAAATAAAGGACAATTTAACGATTTTATTCACTTTTTATTTATGACTTTTCTTTCGGGCGCTATGATAGGAATTTGCGCAACGTCGTCGCTTACCGCTAATAGTTTGATTGACGGTGGGCGGATAGTAGGCTCACTACTGTTTTCGCTTGGTATGTTCGTTATTCTTGCGTTTGAAATGAAATTATTTACAGGGCTTATCCCCAACATTCCGCACACCAACCCTAAGTCGTACTGGCAACTCCCCGTATGCTTAATAGGTAACTTCGTTGGCGTTTACATAGTGTTTGTTTTAGTTTCGCAAACTTTGTATGCCGATAAAATAGTTTTAGCGGGCGCAAACTTAATCGGCAGTAAACTAAACCTTGAAAATTGGTCGCTGTCGGCATTGTCGTCTGGGATACTTTGTGGAATTTTAATAACCTTATCAATATTAAGCGTTGACCACTCACACAAAAAAGGGCTAAGCGCAAACGTTGGGGTAATGTTTCCTATAATAGTTTTCGTTTTTTGTGGGTTTGACCACTCTATTGCAAATATGTTTTACTTTTACTGCTTAGGCGAATTTTCTTGGCGCGTTGTTGCGTATATTTCTCTTACCGTTCTTGGAAACATAATCGGTGGAATTATACTGCCGTTAGTATTAAAACTACGTGACAACGACCCCGTGTAAAAAGTTATTTTATAAATGCAACCGCTTGGTTGCATTTTTATTTTTAGTAAAAAACGACTATTGTCAAGTCATTTTGACTATAATGTGATATAATTTTTATATGGATAAAATGTTAAGTTTTGTAACAATTTAAGAGAACTTCGCAGTATGAAAGGGTATGCGCAAAGTGACGTTGCTTTTATGCTTAAAATTCCCATTAGCACGTATGCTAACTGGGAACGGGGTAGGCGTGAGCCTAATATCAATGATATTTACGCGATATTAAAACTTTATAATATAAAGGCTAACGATTTATTTGAATAATTTTTGTATAGTAAAAAACGCGACGGTAAGTCGCGTTTTTCTATTTATTATAAAGTTACTAAGTTTAATAAGATAAGAACGCCCGGAAGTAGATAAGCAAGTAAGCCTTCAAGCATAATTACCCAACTTGACGTGGTTTGTAAAACGTTGAGCCCGCGCGAAACGAAGTATGCAACGAAAAGTAGTGACCAAACAATAAGCATTGCGCCGAACATCATGTTTCCGGTAAATATAAAGTATGCGCCAAGACCTATAAAGATAAGCGCGATTACCGCTGAAAACCAGCCAAGGCTTTCTTCTTGCAAATCCCAAATATACGTTGCCGAGATATAAAGGTGCAAAAAGGCAAGTAGCATAAGCGCCATTACTTTAAGATAATTTATCGGTTCAATAAGCACGAATATACCGTATAAGGATATTAGGGCGATAATGATACCCGATAAAACGTTCATAACGACTACTTCGCCGTTATCATTTTTGTCAATGAGGGGTAAAAACCCGTTCAAAAACAGTGCGATTCCACTAAAAATCAGACAAATTTCAAACATAAAAATCTCCTTTTAGTTTAATATTTGCCTGATTAAAATTTTTTTATACCAAATTTTTATTTTTCTTCGATTATTACGGTATCAGTTTTAGCAAAACGCTTAACCGATTCTATACCGCTTTCGCATTTATTTTTACTTGAATAATCTTCACTAACACAAATTAAGCGGTTGGAAACGTTAAAAAGTTTGAAACGGTAATGCCCGTATTTATCCACGCTTATTGCAAAATTGCCACCGTCAATATTCTTTTTGATAGTTTCAATTCCGTTTTTAACGCCCGAAATGGATTTATATTTTTCAGTTTTTAACAGAGTGCCACCGTTTGATGCGGTTAGGGTTGCTATAAAGCCTTCGTCTTCTTGTGAGATTTTCCACTTGCCCGTGTATCTTCTTTTTTCATTCTCTTGCTCTACTGGTTTTTGGGTAGTGGTAGCAGGTTTAGTAGCAGTTGGCTTTTTTGTTTTAGCCGTGCTTTTAGTGTTTTTAGTTTCCGTTTTGGTTTCCGCGCGGGCTAACTCTTTTTTAATTTCAGCCTTTTTAACCGTTTCAGTTTGAGTGGGTTTTTGTTCTTCTTTTTTATCGTTAGTTTGAGTTTTTTTCTTGCTTGAAGTTTTTGCGCTTTCACCTTTTTTGGTTTTAGTTTCCGCCTTTTCAGTAGGGGTAATTACGACTTCCGCCGTCAAATACTCTTTAACTTCTTTGGGGTTTGCCGAGTTGTTTGAAATATTGTCAATTTCCTCAGGGGTTAACGATTGAAGAGCCGATTGCTTAAACTGTGCTTTGCTTTTTTCAGCCTTTGCTCTTTTTTTAGAAACGTGTAAAACGATACACAAAAATATTAAAATTACCAGCGCTATTATGCTAATTAGCGTCCAGTAAAGATAATCGTTACCGAGTTTATATAAAAAATCTTTAATTACTTCCATAATTTCACCATTTTACTGTATAATCTATATATTACGGTAAATATAATAATACTTTTTTAATAAATAGTCAACGGTATTATTGCAAAATTTTTATAAAAATGTTAAAATAAGAACGATAAAGGAGAAATAGGGAATGAATAGGGAAAATCAAAGAATTTTCAAAGCGATAATTATTGGCGCGGGCGCGTCTGGATTAGCGCTTGCAATCAAACTCTCTCAAAAATTTGGCGGTGAAAATATTGCGCTTATCGAAAGGCTCGATAGAGTTGGTAAAAAACTTTTAACTACCGGTAACGGTCAATGCAATTTAACTAATTCAAGTTGTAAGATAACTGATTTTCACGGCAAAAATATCGATAATATCGAAAATATTTTGAATAAATACGGCAAAAATGCAGTTTCTTCTTTTTTTGAAGATTTAGGTATTTTATTAACTTGTGACGGGGATAAAATATATCCGCTTTCCAAACAAGCGTCGTCGGTTGTCGACGCGTTAAGGCTAAAAGTTTCAAGCCTAAAAACTAACCTTATCTTAAACGCTAAGGTAATAGGGTTAAATAGGGAAAACGGTGTTTACAAAGTTACGGCGGAAAGTGGAGAAGTTTATTTTTCTAATAACGTAATAGTATCGGTTGGCGGTAGTGCACAAAAGCATTTGGGAACTGACGGTAGTTCTTATCATTTACTTGAAAATTTTGGGCATAAAAAAACGGGGCTATACCCTTCGATAGTCCAGTTAAAAGCCGACGTTAAAAGGTTAAAAGGCTTAAAAGGGCTTAAACAAAAAGTAACGGCAAGTGCGGTATTAAACGGAAAAAGCGTTGCGACTGCAAGCGGTGAAATTATGTTTACCGACTTTGGTTTAAGCGGTAACGTGGCGTTTTATTTATCTTCGTACTTTGCAGGCAAAAGCGGTATGAGTATCACTCTTGACTTTTGCCCCGAACTATCCCATCAAGAACTACGTAGTGCGCTTTCTAAAAAGCAAAAGAACTGCAACTATTTAACGGCGGAATATCTTCTTCAAGGTATAATGAATAACAAAATCGCGTCGGCAATACTTAAAAATTCTAATATTGATTTATCTTTGCCGATAGATAAAGTAGACGTTAAAGCGGTAACTAATTTAGTTAAAAACTACCAAATCTCAGTTTTAGGAACGCTTGGGTTTGATAATGCGCAAGTAACCAAAGGCGGTATTGAACTTTCGGGCTTTAACAGTGAAACGTTAGAAAGTAAATTTTCAAGTGGACTTTACGCAACGGGCGAAGTGTTAGACGTTGATGGTAACTGTGGCGGTTACAATTTAACTTGGGCGTTCTCGTCGGCATTTTTAGTGGCTGACGCAATTTTATAACTATGCAAAAAATTTCAGGTATTAAACTTAAACCGTTTGAAGAAGAAAAAGAGTTACTTTCTAAATGCTCTAAAAAACTCGGCGTTAAAGAAAGTGACGTTAAATACTTCAAACTAATAAAAAAATCACTTGACGCACGCGATAAAAACGACGTGTATTTTAACTGTACGGTAGAAATTTCAACAGACGTTTATAATCCGCCGATTAAAACTTACGATAAAGTTTCAAACCCTTGCGAAGTCTTAGTGGTAGGTGCAGGGCCAAGCGGTCTATTTTGCGCGCTTGACCTTTTAAGGTATGGGTTAAAAGTAACTTTGATTGAGCGCGGAAAGGCGGTTGACGAAAGAGAAAAAAGCGTTTCCACCTTTATTAGCGATAGGGTTTTAGACGAAGATTGTAACGTTCAGTTTGGCGAAGGTGGAGCAGGCGCTTTTTCGGACGGAAAGTTAAACACCGGCGTTGGTGGTGTTTACGCTAAGCAGGTTATAGACGATTTTTTATCTTTCGGCGCACCGTTAGATATAGGCTATCTTCAAAAACCGCACGTAGGTAGCGATAATCTTAAAAGGGTAGTTAAAAATATCCGTAATGAAATTATTAGGCTTGGCGGAAAGGTTTTATTTTCAACTAAACTTACCGACTTAGAAATTTCAAACGGTAGGGTTAAAAGCGTTAAAATAAACGGCGAAAAACTAGTTTTTGACGAGATTGTTTTAGCGGTTGGTCACAGCGCGCGTGACGTTTACGTTATGCTTAATAACCGCGCGGTTAAAATGGAAAGTAAAGATTTTGCCGTTGGGCTTAGAATAGAACATCTTCAAAAGGATATAAATTTTGCTCAGCACGGTAAGTTTGCCGGCACTAAGGGTATGCCCGTTGCCGACTATAAACTTGTAACTAACCAAAACGGTAGGGGTGTTTTTACTTTTTGTATGTGCCCGGGCGGTTACGTAATGCCGTCAAGTTCCCAAAAAGAAACGGTTGTAGTAAACGGTATGAGCAATTATTTAAGAGATGGCGAAAACGCCAACTCGGCTATAATTTGCCAAGTTACTAAAAAAGATTTCGGCTGTAATTTATTCGGTGGCGTTAACTTCCAAAAAGAACTTGAAAAAAAGGCGTTTTTACTTGGTGGCGAGAATTATTGTGCACCGTCAATGCTGGTTGGCGATTATTTGGGTGGAAACAACTCAAAAG
>JAZLBK010000029.1:0-5217 GCA_045613665.1 Christensenellaceae bacterium
TTTATACCTCCATTTTTATAATCGTTGTAAGTTTTTACTTACTTATCGCTATATGCCCGCTTCTTCCTTAAGGCTTAAAGTTTACGCTGTACCACCAGCATTTGGCATATAGAAGAATTTGTTTATAGCGTTAATATCTCAACGCCGTTGTCGGTTATTACAACCGTGTTTTCATAGTGCGCCGACGGCTTTTTGTCTTTCGTGATGCAATCCCAACCGTTTATGTCCACTTCGTATCCGCCTAAGTTTATCATAGGCTCGATTGCAAGCGTCATATTCTTTCTTAGTCTTACACCTACACCCTTTCGTCCGTAATTTGGAACTTCGGGGTCTTCGTGAACGCTACGCCCTATGCCGTGCCCTACCATTGCGCGAACGACGGAAAAGCCGTTCTGTTCGGCGTGGGCTTGGATTTGAGCGCCTATATCGCCAAGCGCGCTACCTATCATTACGCCTTCAATACCCTTGAAGAAACACTCTTCGGTTACCCTTACGAGTTTTTCTTTTTCAGGTGTTGTTTTGCCGACTATGAAACTTCGAGCACCGTCACCGTGAAATCCGTTAAGGCACGCCCCAACGTCAACGGAAACGATATCGCCTTCTTTAATTACGCGGTTACCGGGAATTCCGTGAACTACTTGCTCGTTTATCGAAATGCAAGTGCTTTTAGGAAAACCGTACAAGCCTAAAAAGGAAGGTTTTGCTCCGCAAGAAGTTATATAATCGTGTAAAACTTTATCAAGTTCCAAAGTGGTCATACCCGCTTTTACCGTTTGACCGGCAAGAAGTAACACGTCTCTAACCACTTTGCAGGGTTCTTTGATAAGTTCAATTTCTCTATCCGTTTTTATAATTATCATTTTAGCCTAACTCGTTAACTATTTGGTTAAACACTTCGCTTACTGACTTGTCGCCGTCAACAACGAAAAGTTTACCTGCTTTTTTATAATAGTCGATAAGCGGAGCAGTCTGTTTTTGATAAACGGAAAGCCTTTCGTTTACGGTTGCCTCGTTGTCGTCCGCCCTTTGATAAAGTTTGCCACCACAACGCAAGCACTCCGTTTTACCCTCTAAAAAGTCAACGTGGTAAGACTCACCGCACGAGCAAACGCGCCTACCTGTTATTCTTTTAAGAAGTTTATTAAAGTCTACTTCAATATCAATTACCTTTTCAACGTTAGAAATTTTATCAAGTTCTTGGGCTTGATATAAGTTTCTTGGAAAACCGTCTAACAAATAACCGTTTTGACAGTCGCTTTCCATAAGCCTTTGTTTTACTATTTCAACGGTAACCTCGTCAGGAACGAGTTGACCTTTATCTATATAAGATTTAGCAACTACGCCGATAGGGGTTTGGTTTTTGATATTTGCTCTAAATATATCGCCCGTGGAAACGTGCGGGATTTGGTATTTTTCAGCAAGTCTCGTGGCTTGCGTTCCCTTTCCCGCGCCAGGTGCTCCAAGTAATATTATCTTCATATTATTTCAAAAAGCCCTTGTAGTTCTTCATCATAATTTGTGATTGAAGCGCTGTGTTAAACTCAATTGCAACCGATACCACGATTAACATACTCGTAGCCGTAAATACGTTGTAGTTGGTTGGGTCAATCGCCTTAAATACGATTGACGGAACGAGTGCGATAAACGCTAAGAATATCGCGCCGAACAACGTAATTCTTCCACTAATCTTTTTAAGATATTGAGCAGTCGGCTTACCCGGTCTTATACCCATTATAAAGCCACCGTTTTGTTGGATGCTTTTAGAAATGTCGTCCGGGTTAAACTGGATTGAAGTATAGAAATACGCAAAGAAGATAATGAGTAAACTAAGAACTACCATGTAAAGCCATGAACTAGTACCCATCCATTGCGCCCACCATATACCGAAATCACTGTTTGACCAACCGAACAAAGTCATAATGAGTTCGGGGAAACTGAGTATTGAGAAGGCAAAGATAAGTGGCAATACGCCGTTGCTGTTTACCTTAATAGGTATTACAGTCGACTGACCGCCATACATCTTTTGACCTCTAATTTGTTTCGCGTATTGTACGGGAATTTTTCTTTCAGCAAGTTCAACGGTTACGATACAAACGAATACTACGATAATCGCAACGAGCATGAACACTAACTTCCAGAAATTGTTAAGGTTGCTACCGTCCTTTGCCCAGATGTTGCCTATCATAGGTATAAACGTTTGACCTGCGCTTGAAATAATACCTGCAAAAATAAGGAGCGATATACCGTTTGAAACGCCGTAATCGGTAATTCTTTCACCTATCCACATGGTAATTACCGTACCTGAGGTAAATAAAAGTATTACAACGACGTAAGCAAGCCACTCTTGACCGAAAAGCATGTTTGCAAGCGGGGTTGCGTTGTCCGACGCAACGAGCGTATCCGAATAGTTAAGTAAGATACCCGTTGCTTGTATTACCGCAAGAAGAATAGTCAAATATCTCGTGTATTGGGAGATTTTTTTACGACCTTCTTCGCCCTGCTTTGAAAGCCTTTCAAGTGAAGGGATTGCAACTGCGAGAAGTTGTATGATAATGGACGAGTTAATGTAAGGGCCGATACCCATTGCGAATAACGTTCCCGATTGAAGTGAACCGCCCGTCATCATATTCATTATGTTAAGGTAAGATAAACTGTTTACCGTATCGCTTGCGATAAGCGAAGTGCCTACACCCGGAACGGGTATATAGCAACCAAGCCTATACACTAATAATAAGGCAAGCGTAATATAAATTTTTACGCGAATTTCTTTTACCTTAAACGCTTGTTTTAATGTTTCAAACATTTTCTACCTCCGACCTTTTAAGTAAAAGGTAAGTATTAAACTAACTCTGCGGTACCGCCCGCTTTCTCAATTGCGTTTTTCGCTTGTTCAGAGAACTTGCTTGCCTTTACGGTTAACGCAACGTTAAGTTCGCCGTTACCTAAAACTTTAAGACCGCACGCGTTTTTAACTTCTTTGATAAGACCTGCGTAGTATAAAGTTTCAAAATCTACTACTGCGTTTGCTTCAAAGTTGTTAAGTAAGTTTACGTTAACGATTGCATAAACTTTTTTGAAACGGTTGTTGAAACCGCGTTTGGGAAGTCTACGGGTAAGGGGCATTTGACCGCCTTCAAAACCCGGTCTTACACCACCACCGCTTCTTGCCCATTGACCTTTGTGACCTTTACCGCTGGTTTTGCCCTTTCCAGAACCTATACCGCGACCAAGTCTTTTTGCCGAAGTTCTGCTACCTTCAGCAGGTTGTAACGTATCAATTCTCATTGTGCCACCTCTTAAACGTTTTCAACTTTTACAAGGTGAGAAACAACTCTCAATTGTCCTTGTAAAGTCGCACTGTCGGCAAACGTTTTGGACTGACCGATTTTTTTAAGTCCTAATGCCTCAACAGTTCCTTTTTGGGCTGCGGTACAAGAAATAGTGCTTTTAACAAGAGTTACTTGAACTTTATTTGCTTTTGCCATAACTTATACCTCCTTAACCCATTATTTCTTCTACGGTTTTACCGCGAAGAGCAGCAACTTCTTCAACCGATTTAAGACCGTAAAGTCCTTCAAGCGCTGCTTTAACCATATTGATAGGGTTAGTAGTGCCGTGAGATTTGGTTCTAATGTTCTTAACGCCCGCCGCTTCCATTACGGCACGAACGGGACCGCCAGCGATAACACCGGTACCTTCTTCAGCTGGGAGCATTACGATAGAACCTCTACCAAATTTACCAACCGTTTCGTGTGAAATAGTGCTACCTACAAGCGCAACCTTTCTCATAGACTTTTTAGCCTGAGCAGACGCTTTATCAATTGCTTCTGGAACTTCGTTTGCTTTACCCATACCGCAACCAACTCTACCGTTTTCGTCGCCTACTACAACAAGCGCTGCAAATCTCATTTTACGACCGCCCTTTACAACCTTGGTAACACGGTTAACGCAGATGAGTTTTTTGCAAAGACCGTCTTTTTCTTCTTGTCTTCTTGGAGATTTATTTTCTCTTGCCATATTCAAGTTTCCTCCTATTAGAATTTAAGACCGGCTTCTCTTGCGCCGTCTGCTACGCTTTCAACACGACCTGTGTAAAGGTAACCGCCTCTATCAAATACTACGGTTTCAATACCTTTTGCAAGTGCGCGTTTTGCTACTTCTTGTCCTACTACCTTAGCCGCATCTTTCTTGGATAATTCTTTAACCATTTCGATTACGCTCTTTTCAACGGTTGAACAAGCAACTAAGGTGTTACCTTTAACGTCGTCAATAATTTGAGCGTAGATGTGGTTAAGACTTCTGTAAACGCAGAGTCTTGGGCATTCAGCAGTGCCGGATACCTTTTTTCTTACTCTTTTATGCCTGTTAATTCTATCGGCATTTTTATCAATTTTAGATATCATATCACGTTACTCCTTATTTACCCGCCGTCTTACCTTCCTTACGTTCGATTACTTCGTCGCTTAAACGAATACCATAACCGTGGTAAGGTTCAGGCTTTCTGATGGCTCTGATTTTTGCGGCTTCTGCGCCTACGAGTTCTTTACTGATACCTTTAACTTGGATTTCAGTAGGAGAAGGGCAAGCAAGCGTAATGCCTTCAACTGCTTTGAATTCAACAGTGTGGCTAAGACCTACTGATAAAACGATATCTTTACCGCTTTGGTTAACTTTCCAACCAACGCCGTTTACGATAAGGGTTTTAGTGAAACCATTCGTAACGCCAATTACCATATTGTTAAGTAACGCTCTGTATAAGCCGTGTTTCGACTTGGTAGTATTTTCTTCGTTTTTACGAGAAACTACTGCTTCGCCGTTTTCTACTTTTACTTCAATAACGCTTGCGTCGTAATCTTGAGTTAAAGTTCCTAAAGGACCTTTAACGGTCATGATACCGCCGTTTACGTTAATTTCTACACCCTGAGGTACTTTAATGGGCGCTCTACCAATTCTTGACATTGTGCTCGCCCTCCTTACCAAACGTAAGCAAGTACTTCGCCACCGTGGTTGGCTTTTCTTGCTTCTTTATCGGTCATAACACCCTTAGGAGTTGAGATTATTGCAATACCAAGACCACCTAAAACTTTGGGAAGTTCGTCGTGACCTGCGTATATTCTTAAACCGGGTTTAGATACCCTTTTAAGACCGTTAATAACCTTTTCGCCGTTAGGACCATATTTTAAAGTGATCACTAACTTGCTTTGTACTTCTTCTTCA
>JAZLBK010000030.1:0-6623 GCA_045613665.1 Christensenellaceae bacterium
ACCGCTTGGCCTCCGACTTAGCCTTTTCAATAACACCACCACCCAAACAATACTCGCCAAGATACAATACGCAATATTGCCCTTCGGTAATGGCGCGTTGTTTTTCGTGAAAATCAACCTTAACTAAGCCGTCTTCTAAAATCGAAACGGTTACACCCTGCTCGTCTTGACGGTATCTAAACTTCGCGGTACAGTCAAACGTTTTTTGCTTAGGGGTGTTTGGAAGAAAGTTACAGCCACTCATATATAAGCCTTTGCTATATAGTTTATCTTCCGCACCGTGAGCAACGTATAGAATATTATTTTTAAGGTCCTTTTCGATAACGAACCACCTACCATCGTCCCCTTTCTGACCGCCGACGTTAAGACCACGGCGTTGACCTATGGTATAATACATCAACCCCGAATGCTCGCCAAGAACTCTACCATCGTAAGTTTTGATTGGACCTGGCTTTGCCGGGATATAATTCATTAAAAATTGGCGGAAGTTTCTTTCACCTATAAAACAAATACCCGTGCTATCTTTCTTGCCTGCGGTAACGAGCCCGTTTTCTTCTGCTATTTTTCTAACTTCTGATTTATCAAGGTCAGCAAGCGGAAACAAAACGTTTTCAAACTGCGGTTGCGTTACTTGATTGAGAAAGTAAGTTTGGTCTTTATTTTTATCTTTGGCTTTCATAAGGTGGTGACCAAACTCGTCATGCTTGATTTTGCAGTAATGCCCGGTTGCAATATAATCAGCCCCAAGTTTCAAGGCGTATTCCTTAAACGGCCCAAACTTTATTTCACGGTTACACAAAACGTCGGGATTAGGGGTTCTACCCTTTTCGTATTCTTGAAGAAAATATTTAAAAACTCTATCCATATACTCTTTTGAAAAGTTTACGGTATAGTAAGGAATATCCAAAACTGAACAAACACGCCTAACGTCAGAATAATCCGTTTCGGCGGTACAAGCACCGCTTTCGTCAGTTTCTTCCCAGTTTTTCATAAATAAGCCTATTACGTTGTAACCTTGGTTTTTAAGCAGTAAAGCGGCAACCGAACTATCAACGCCACCACTCATACCAACTACGACAGTTTTTTTATCCATATATATATTATATAATTTTATTAAATTAAAAGTCAACCAAGTAAAACCCATTTACTATTTTATAAAAAAATGCTAAAATAAAAGTAATGAAAATTAAAAAATACTTTAACTCTAAAACAACGCTTATATGTTTTATAGTTTACCTACTATTGACGGCGTTCATATTTTATCAATCGCTTTTAGATACAAACGAAAGCACCGAAAGTAGCGAGCGAGTTTCTAACTTAATTTCTAAAACGTTGGAAATTTTTACGGGGAGCGAAACCTCTCTTAAAGATGAAGGAAAAATTAAAAGCCTTTATCCTGAAAGCATTGAAGTTAGTGGTATTGACGGCGAACTTACGATAGGCAAGCGATATCAAATTACCTATAAACTTTTACCAAGTAGCGACTACGCCTTGTCAAACGTGGAATTTTTATCTTCTAACCCCAGCGTTATTGCCGTTGATAAAGACGGGGTTGTTTCTCCACTTTCGGTAGGCACCGCCACCGTTACGGTAAAAGACAAGTTTTCCGGAGTTTATAAAGACCTTTTGCTTACCGTTAACAACCAAGTTTATATGCCGGAATTTAATTTTGGCGAGTTGACGGGGTTTTCAAGCGAAGACGATAGCGTTTACTACTCTACTTCTAACCGCGCAGGCGCAATTTACGCCATTTCTTATCAAACTAATTTAGAAGGCGATAGCCTTTGGGTTCAAAGCAATGACGACGTTGATATGGTCTTAGGAAAAAATATGGTTTGCTTTTACCCAAAGCGTTCAGGCGAAATAGATATAAACGTTAATGCCACTTTTACAAACGTAAACGGCGTTCAGCAACAAACCTATACCTACAAACTGAACGTTATTGAAAAGGAACTGCCTTCGTATAGCGCTCCGCTGACAATTAGTCAAACGGAAATTTATTTATTAACGAATAAAACGCACGACCTAACCGTTGACTTTCAAGCATACGCGCAAGACTTGACTGACGCGCAGTTGCGGCTATTTTATAAAGTTGACAGCGACATTTTAGACCTTTCAATAAACGAAAACCTATTAACGCTTACACCCGTAAGCGTGGGCGATACTGAAATTTGCTTATATTCCGTTTGCAACAACTCTATTTACGAAAGTAAAATTGCCGTTCACGTTATTCAAGGTCTTCCTAAGTCGGCTAATATAATTGCTACGAACGACTGGGCGGTTAATGGAAAGAATTTTCCACTTAGAATAGTTGGCGACGGCGTTAGGTTTGACGCGAGCGAGTTCAACTGGACTGTTGATAGCGATAGCGCAACAATTCAAAACGGAGTTTTCAATTGTAATAAAAACGGCAAATATACGGTAACTGCTAAACATAAAACCATTGAAAATTTTACTTTGACGAAAACTATTGAAGTAAAATATTCATATAACGTATATATTAGAAAAATAGTTGGGCATTTTTCGCTATTTTTCTTGCTTGCATTTTTTGCAATCGTGGTATATTATAGATTAGCCGAACTTCTTCGCCCAAGCGACAAAGTTCTTCTTGGAACGAGTTTATCGCTTTGCGCAGGGCTTGTAACGGCGGTGGTGGCTGAACTTTTACAGTCGGGGATTTTTACGATAGGTCGCGGTCCATCATATCAAGACGTTTTGATTGACATTGCAGGATTTTTATTATCAACTTGCATTTATTTAATTATATATATTATATATAGAAAAGCAAAAAAGAAAAATTTTAATAATTAAGGGCGTTGCCCTTAATAAATACCCGTAGTCTAATTGGATAAAATAATGCCCTCCGACGGCGTCGTTTCGGGTTCGAGTCCCGACGGGTATACCAGAGAAAAAAGCACTTGCAAGCGCAGGTGCTTTTTTTAACTAAATCCTCCGTGCAATATTATAATCTTGACAATTTATCTTAAAGTGTTACAATAAAACCAACAAGGTCTAATGAGGATTTTGTTATAGATAATATTGTTCTTGGCAAAAATTTAACTGCACACCTTTTTAGTTGGAGGGGAAATAATGGTCAAACTTTTTAATTTTTGGTATCTTTTTTTCATTATAGCAAGTGGTTTGTCAATATACGGTATATATTTATTACTGAAAAATAAAAGCCAAAAAACACAAAAAACGGTTTTGCTAATTACGTTGTTTTTTAATTTAGCATTGCATTTTTTGAAGTTAACCTTTCCACCTTACAGCACTCAGCCGGATATGGCAATGCGTGAAGTTTGGTTTACTAACGTTTGCGCTACGAGCGTGCTATTCTTCCCCTTTATATTTATAAGCAAAAGCAAAACGGCAAAAGATTATATGGTTTACTTAGGACTTATAAGTGGATTTTTGGCGTTATTATACCCAACCGAAGCCATTGATAAAAGCGTTCTAACTCTCGATTTGTGGCGTTTTTACGTTTGCCACTATATAATTTTTGCAGTTCCTTTACTCACCTTGCTTTTGGGAATTCACAAACTTGACCTAAAAAGAATTTGGAAAACCCCTATATGCGTTAGCGCTATGCTTTTATTTATAATTTGCAATCAAATTTTACAAAGCGAGTTGGGTATTATTCCACTTAGAAATCAAGATATATACAATATCAATTTTAGAAACCCCTCTTTAATTTGGGGACCTACTGACGGCGTTGCCGTAATATTTTCTTGGCTTACACCAAACTTTATGAAAACTATTCCTTTTGGAGAATTTGCAGGTCAACCTAAATACTGGCCTTTCTTCTGGATGCTACCCGGTATCGCCTTCTATTTTATTTTGGTTCCTTTTATAATTTTACTAATCTTTGATTTTAAGACTACCAAGTCAAGTTTTATTAAACTTTTTAACAAAATTAAAGGTCTTGTTAAAAGGAATACTAAGTAACGGTTGATTTTATTTCAATTTTACCGTATAATGTAATTGAGGTGAATTATGTTTGAAGCAATTGCATTGATTATAGTTGGCGCATTACTTATAGTTTCGGGCGTTTTTAACATAAAAGGTAATTTGAAAATTATCCACTCCTACCATTACAAAAGAGTTAAAGAAGAAGATAAACTCGCCTTTGGAAAATTAGTTGGTATCGGCAGTATAATAATAGGCATTGCGCTTATAATTGCAGGAATACTTATGGCGATAAAATTTTTTACTGCCGTTTTAGTTTTAGAAATTGTTGCCGAGTCTATATCGGTAGTAGGCTTAGTGTTTGGCATAACACTTTGTTTTTACGCTATGTTTAAGTATAATAAAGGTTTATTTTAATAAAAAAGCACTTGCAAACGCAAGTGCCTTTTTTATGTTTTATTATACTTGTATCATTTTGTGCGGGTCTAAAATACTGTCAAGTTTAGACTCTTCAATTACCTTTTCTTCAATTAAAATATCTCTAATATTTCTGCCTTCTTTAAGCGCGCGTTTTGCAAGGTCAGCCGAACGAGTGTAGCCGATATACGGGCAAAGCGCAGTTACTATTCCAATACTTCTTTCAACTTCGTTGGTGCAAACGTTTTGATTTATCGTAATGCCTTCGATACAATCTTTCTTAAATACTATTAAACCGTTAGTTAAAGTTTCAATGGACTCGAATAAATTGTAGAAAATAATAGGTTCAAAGGCGTTAAGTTCAAGTTGACCGGCTTCCGCCGCCATAGTAACGGTGGTATCGTTACCTATTACGTTAAAGGCAATTTGGCTAACTACTTCGGGGATAACCGGATTGATTTTGCCCGGCATAATCGACGAGCCGTTTTGTTTAGCAGGAAGGTTAATTTCACTAAAACCCGTTCTTGGGCCTGACGACATAAGCCTTAAATCGTTAGCAATTTTAGAAATTGTAGAGGCGCACGCCTTAATAATGCCCGAAACGAATACGAAACAGTCAAGGTTTTGAGTTGCGTCAACTAAATCTTCGGCTTGCGTAAACTCAATTCCGCACACTTTTGAAATTTCGGGAACTACGAACTTTATATAATCTTTATCTGCGGTAATTCCCGTACCGATAGCCGTACCACCCATGTTGAGAACTGAAAGTTCTTTTATTGCTAAATTAAATCTTGCAATATCCCTTTTAATAGGTGCTGCGTACGCTCTAAACGCTTGACCAAAACTGATGGGAACCGCGTCTTGCATTTCGGTTCTACCCATTTTAATAACGTCGTCAAACTCGCCCGCTTTTTTAACTAACGCGCCGTAGAATTCTTCAAGGGCAACGATAGCCTTTTTCAAAAGTTTAATAACGGCAATTTTGCCTGCCGAGGGGTACGCGTCATTAGTAGATTGTGCGCAGTTTACGTGGTCGTTGGGGTGAACGATAGAATAATCACCCTTATTACCGCCCAAATACTCAATGGCAATATTTGCTATAACTTCGTTAGCGTTCATATTAAGCGAAGTTCCGGCACCGCCTTGAATAGCGTCAACAATAAAGTTTTCAAGGTGTTTACCGCTAAGCAAATCGTCACACGCTTTAACGATAGCGTCAGCCCTTTCGTTAGATAACGCGCCTGACTTTTTGTTGGCAATAGCCGCACCCTTTTTAACTTCCGCCATACTCAATATGAATTCGGGGTGAACTTTTTTACCACTTATCTTAAAATTTTCTTTTGCTCTTAATGATTGTACGCCGTAATAAGCATCAATAGGAACTTGCTTTTCGCCTATCGAATCGCGCTCAATTCTAAATTCTTGCATAAAAAAACTCCTTTTTTTATCTTATATATTGATTATATATCAATATAGTGCTATAATCAAATACATAATTAAGCATATTTATTATAACTTTTGAGTTATGGGGGCTTATGTTTAGAAATAAAGAGTACGTTCTCGCAGTTTTAAGAGAACAAAGTTTTACAAAAGCGTCGCAAAAATTATTCGTTTCTCAGCCGTCGCTATCGTCTACGATTAAACGAATTGAAGAGAAAATAGGCTCGCCTATATTCGACCGTTCAAACTCGCCTATCACCCTTACCGAAGTAGGTAAAAAATACGTTGAGTTTGCTTTACTTGTTGAGCAAAACGAAAAAGATTTTAGCACTTTCGTTGCCGACCACCAAAACCTACTTCACGGAAAGATAAAAATAGGCGGTAGTAGTTTCTTTTCTTCGTTTATACTACCTGAACTTATTGCCGAATTCAAAAATAAATACCCAAAAATTGAGTTTGAAATAGTTGAAGACAATACTAAAAATTTAATTTCAAAACTAAATCACGGCGAACTCGATATAGTTATAGATAACGTTGGCAAAAAGGACGAGAATTTTATATCCAACGTGTATAAAAGGGAAACACTACTTTTAGCAGTTCCAAAAAACTTTGAGGCGAATAAAAACCTTGAAAAGTTTAGAATGATGGCTGATGACGTTAGAAACAACCGCCACCTAACCAGTAAAAAAGGCGTTGATTTAAGCGTTTTTTCCAACCAGCCGTTTATTCTTCTTAACTCGGAAAACGACTCGGGCAAGCGCGCCGAAACCATACTTAAAAAATATTCGGTAGACTATAAGGTTTTATTTTACTTAGAACAACAGTTAACCGCGTATAACGCCTGCTGTTCGGGGCTTGGT
>JAZLBK010000031.1:0-2155 GCA_045613665.1 Christensenellaceae bacterium
AATAAACCGCTTTGCTACAAAATGCTTTTTAGTAGAACGGTTATTACCGTTATTGCCTACGTTGTTTGTTTTTTAATTGCAAATATCCTTATTAAAGATATTTTATTAAGTCAAGAAGTAACTGATTTTTTTGGTTTTTTAGTTGAAGAACTTAAAAATTTCATTTTAGGAAACGCCTCAACTAACGCTGATCTTAGCCAAAATCTCAATATTCACGTTGCATCTTGCCTTTCAATGTTAAAAGGCAAGGTTGCCGAATTTACTTGGATTTTTATAACGATTATTTTAGTTATTCAAGTAGCAAAGTTCTTTACAAGTATTTGTGACTACGTTATGGCGGTTAACGTTGACGAGCATATGTCAAGTATGCGCCACGCTGAATTTTTCACAACGCTCGTTGAACATTTTTCACCCGCGGTTAGATACGCCGTTTACTGTGTAATTTCACTTTTCTTATACAACGCGTTTATCTTTACCGTATCAGCGTTACTTTTTATTTTACTTATTAAATACGTGGGATTGTTCACTTTTACCATAGTTTTATGTTTCGTTATATTTGCCGACTCTATAAGGCTTACTCTCGTAGGCTTAGTTCCTGCAAAAATGGTATGTGAAAAGTGCGGTGTTATGAAAGCCTTTATAATGTCGTTTAAGAGCCTAAACTTCAAACTTATGGTTGAAAGGTTTATATCATATTTCATTATGCGTTTAATTTACATTAGCGTTACCGCGCTTATGAGTACGTCAACTTTCGGCGTTTCGTTAATCGTTACGATACCTTTCTTCTCTGTGGCTTATATGTCTGTAAGGTTTGTTGACTACTATACTGTTCATCACAAAAAATACTATATTACTTTTGACGATATAGTAGTTCCAAAGGAACTTAGAAACAAAGGCGAACAACTTCTTAATAAAGTTGATATAGATTAAAAAAATACGGCTTAGCCGTCTTTTTTAATGCTATTTTTTATACGATAATATTTACTAATCTACCTTTAATAACTATTACTTTTTTTACTTGCTTACCGTCAAGCGCTTTAATAACGTTTTCGTCGGCAAGGGCAATTTTTTCTATTTCTTCGCTCGTTGCAGAACCGGGAACTAAAATTTTTGCTTTCACTTTACTGTTTAATTGAACTGCAAGTTCAATCTCGTCTTTTTGTAAAGCACTTTCTTCAAACGTTGGATATTCGGCAAGGAATATAGATTTTTTATTTCCTAAAATCGACCAAAGTTCTTCTGCAAAGTGTGGAGCGCAAGGCGCAATTAGTAACACTAAATCTTTAACGCAGTCTTTCATAAAGGCTACGTTCTTGCTTTCTAAGGGCAACGCGTCGTACTTATATATAGCCGAAACGTATTCCATAAGCCTTGCAAGTGCCGTGTTAAACGAGAAACTCTCCATATCTCTATCCACGCATTTAATAGTGTAGTTGCGCGAGTAGTTAAGTTCTTTTTCGTTTCTTTCAAAAGTGGTTACTTTGTTATTTTTATAATCGTTTACGGTAGTTACGATTTTTTCAACTCTATCAAGGAATTTAGCAATTGATTTTATACCACCGTCGTTCCAAGGACCGCCTTCGGTGTACGAGAAACCAAACATAAGATACATTCTAAATATATCCGAGCCGTATTCTTTAACGTAGTCGTCAGGCGAAATAACGTTTCCGCGTGATTTACTCATACGGTTACCGTCAGGCCCTAAAATTACGCCCTGATGAACGAGCGATTTGAAAGGTTCGTCAAAATCAAGATACCCCATATCTCTAAGTGCTTTGGTGATAAAGCGAGAGTAGAGAAGGTGCATACAAGCGTGTTCGGCACCGCCAACGTATTTGTCAACGGGGAGCATTTTGTTAGCCGTTTCTTTATTCCAAGGCTCTTTTGAATTGTTTGCGTCAGGATACCTTAAAAAATACCAACTTGAACATACGAAAGTGTCAAGCGTATCAGGGTCACGCTTTGCTTTACCGCCACAGCAAGGGCATTTGGTATTGATAAACTCATCACACTTAGCAAGCGGTGACTTACCGTCCGGCTTGAACTCAACGTTATAAGGAAGTTCTACTGGTAAATCTTGTTCGGGAACGGGAACTATACCACATTTTTCACAATGAACCACGGGGATAGGTGCGCCCCAGTATCTTTGACGGGA
>JAZLBK010000032.1:0-38586 GCA_045613665.1 Christensenellaceae bacterium
GGGGCTATCCCCTATCGTACGAATTTAATTAACTATACTATAAATAGTATAACTTGTCAACTTATTAAGCCGTATTCTTTAATAAAGTAAAAGCCCGATAGAGTTTATCGGGCTAAATTTATCATATAACGCTTATTTCAAAGGTAAAACGATAATTGCTTTATATAACTTATTTTTCATAAGGAATATCCATATAACTGTCTTCGGTGTAAATAGTGTTGTTTGCAACCTTAGTGTCGGTAACGTAAGCAAAATGACCTTTTACGTTGGGGTGTGGCAGATATAATCCGCTATTAGAAGAAATATCTATTCTAATACTCATTCCAGGTTTTATCGTAAAGGCAATCGGCGACGTTTCAAGTTCAATTTCAACTTTCTTGTTAGGCTTATAATCTTTTATAAAATAAGATAGCGCACCTATCGTTTCGGTAAGGTTATAACTCTTGTCGTTTTCAACGAAATATAGTCGCATAAAAAACGCCGTATCTTCGCAATCGGACGAAACGCTTAAATGAAATTTGACTTTGCCGTAAAAACTTTCTTCCTTTTCAAAAGGGTCGCTAACGAAAGAAACTACGCCGTCAACCGTATTAGGTTCATGCGCGCGATGGATACAATGATGCTTAAAGCACTCGTTAACGGTATTTGGGTCATACTTGTAACAAATTTCTTCGCCTTCTGTCGATTGCAAAAGTAGTTTGCTATTTTTTGCAAGGTAAAATCTATTATACTTGCAATTATTATTTGGATAAACGTCTTCGCGCCACTCGTCCAAAACTCATCGCAAGTATTATGGATTAAACTTTGGGTAAATTCAGGAACGTCAACGCCGAAAGCGCGCCTTTTACTAACCGTAAATGGCGCGCTTAAATTATTTTTTAACTATATTAAAACCCTAATTCTTTTTTGCATTCTACAAATGCTTGAACGCATTTATCAATGTCTTCCTTGCTGTGCCCAGCGGACATTTGCGTTCTTATTCTTGCCTTGTCTTTGGGAACTACCGGATAGAAAAATCCTGTAACGTAAATACCTTTTTCAAGCATTTTTTCAGCAACTTTTTGGCTGAGAACAGCGTCGTAAAGCATAACGGGTACGATAGCGTGGTCTTTGCCCGCTAAATCAAAACCGTTCTTTTCCATCTCACTTCTAAAATACTTGGCGTTTTCCATTACCTTGTTGCAAAGCGAATTGTCTTTTGATAACGTTTCTAACACTTTTAACGTGGTTGCGCATATTGCAGGGGCTACGGTGTTGCTAAAAAGATACGGCCTACTTCTTTGGCGAAGAAGTTCTATAATTTCCTTTCTACCGCTTGTAAAACCACCGCTTGCGCCACCAAGCGCTTTTCCAAACGTTCCCGTTATAACGTCTACTCTGCCTTGAACTCCACAATATTCAGCCGTACCCCTACCCGTTTTACCAACGAAACCGGTTGCGTGGCTGTCGTCAACTACGACTAACGCGTTATATTTTTCAGCAAGATCGCACACCCCTTTAAGGTTAGCAATTATACCGTCCATTGAAAAAACGCCGTCGGTAACGATAACTTTGTGTTTTGCGCCGTTAGCGTCTGCCTCTTTGAGTTTTAACTCTAAATCTTCCATATCGTTATTCTTATAACGGTATTTAGTAGTTTTAGTAAGACGTACGCCGTCAATTATGCTTGCGTGATTAAGTTCGTCTGAAATAATTGCGTCTTCTTTGGTGGTTATAGTTTCAAATAAACCACCGTTAGCATCAAAGCAACTGCTGTAAAGTATAGTATCTTCCGTGCCTAAAAAATCCGAAATGGCTTTTTCAAGTTCTTTGTGAATTGTTTGAGTTCCACATATAAAACGCACGCTTGATAAACCATATCCGTACTTTTCGTAACTTTCAATAGCCGTTTTTTTAAGTTCTTCGTTATTTGAAAGCCCTAAATAGTTATTAGCGCAGAAGTTCAAAACTCCGTTTGCCTTAGTCGTATTTATCGAACTTTGTTGCGGGGTAGTAATAATTCTTTCTTCCTTCCAAAGCCCACTTGCCTTTATTTCGTCTAATATGTCTTGAAAATATTTTTTATCAATCATTTTAATGCCCCTTTATTTAGTCCAATCTAAAATAACTTTACCAGACTTACCGCTATGCATCATTTCAAAGCCCTTTTCAAAGTCTTTATAATTTATTTCTGCGGTTATGATTTTTGAAATATCAAGCCCAGATTTTAACATTGCCGTCATTTTATGCCAAGTTTCAAAAACTTCTCTACCGTAAATGCCTTGTATCGTGAGCATATTAAAAATAACCTTGTTCCAGTCAATGGTGGTCTTGTTATCTTGAACGCCAAGCATAGCAATTTTCCCGCCCATAATCATATTGTCAATCATTTCGTTAAATGCTACGGGGCTACCACTCATTTCTAAGCCTATATCAAAACCTTCAAGCATACCTATTTCGGACTGAACGTCTTTTATGCACTTATTTTTAGTGTTAACCGTCGTAATGCTTGGGCACACTTGCTTTGCAAGTTCAAGCCTAAAATCACTAATATCTGTAAGAACTACGTTCTTAGCCCCAACGTGACGGCAAATCGTAGCCGCCATTATACCGATAGGCCCTGCGCCCGTAATAAGCACGTCTTCCCCCACCATACCGAATTTTAACGCGGTGTGCGTAGCGTTACCTAACGGGTCGAAAATAGCGTAGGTTTTCTCAGGAATATTTTTAGTGTCGCAAAGCCAAAGATTGCTTACGGGAATTTTCGCGTATTCGGCAAAAATACCGTCCCTATTTACACCTATTCCACTCGTGTTTGGGCATAAGTGCTTTCTTCCTGCACGGCAATTTCTACATTTACCGCAAACTACGTGCCCTTCGCCACTAACGATATCGCCCACTTTGAAAGAATCGGTTGCCGATTTTATTTCAACGATTTCGCCAACGAATTCGTGCCCGATAGTCATAGGCGGTTTTATTGTGTTTTGAGCCCACTCGTTCCAGTCGTAAATATGAACGTCAGTTCCGCAAATTGCGGTGTAATGTATTTTAACAAGCGCTTCGCCAAACTCTATTTTGGGTATTTCTTTTCTAACTAAATCAAGCCCTTTTTCTCTACTTGGCTTAATAATTGCGTCCATTAACATTATTTTTACCTTCTTTTTTTATTTATTTTCTTCTATATGAACTTTTGGTAAACTCCAATGAAATTTAGTTGCAAGAACGCGAAGTAATACTACTATTAAAATTCCAACTACCGTTGCCAAAATGTTATCAACGTAAAGCCTTAATACGTAATATGCCGTTGCACCTATTATAGACGCGATTGCATAAACGTGCTTGGTAAATATGTAAGGTGGGGTTTCGGTAAACATATCTCGTAAAAGCCCACCGCCAACGCCTGTAAGCACGCCCATCGTGATAGACAAAAATACGTTAGCAGAAAGCCCGTATTGAAAGGCAAGTTCAACACCCATCACCGAAAAAGTTGCAAGCCCAACCGCATCAAAATAATTGTTTATATGGTCTACCCTTTCTCTAATGCTTTCAAAAGCGTTGCGCTTAACGTAAGCAACTAAAAACACTAAAAGAGAAGTTACCGTGGCAATTGCTAATATGTATAGGTTAGAAAAAATTAAAGGCGGTAAACTGCCGGCTATTACGTCGCGAGTAATTCCACCGCCAACCGCGGTAACGCAACCAACTACAACTACGCCAAAAACGTCAAACTTCGCTTTAACGGCTACGAGCGCGCCGGACACTGCAAACGCAATAGTTCCTAAAATTTCAAGAATTAGTAAAATTTGTTGAGTAATCATAACCATCCTACTATTTGTATTCAAAAACACTGTGAAAAGTTTGCAATAGTAACTGATAATATTTTATCATACGGGAAATATACAATTCAATAAAAATAGGGCTGTTTTGATATTCAATATTACTATAACGGCTTATAACTTTTTAACATTACGTAGCCTTTTTTCATACGATAATAAGGTAATATACAACGCAAGGAGAAATATACGTAATGTGCGAAAATAAAAATCATTGTCACGTAGAGAAAGATTCGTCCCCTATATTAAACGTTAAAAAACTTTCTTGCCTTAACGATTTTTTTAGAAGAGAAGTTTGGACGGGTAAATTCTCTCAACTCACAGTTATGTCAATTCCATCAGGCGGAGAAATAGGCTTAGAACTACACGACGACTTAGACCAAATTTTAGTTATAGAATACGGCATAGCGTCAGTTTATAGCGGAAAAACTAAAAACAGCGTTTCTTTTAAGGGTTGCGCTAATAACGAGTGCGCCGTAATTATCCCTGCCGGCACTTATCATAATTTAATTAACGAACAATCTTATCCATTAAAACTGTTTTCCGTATACGCCCCACCCAAACACCCGATAGGCACAATACACAAAACCAAGTTTGAAAGCGATTTAGAAGAATATTAAAAATAAAAAAACCGCAGTAGTAAAGTACTGCGGTTTTTTGGCGGAAAAGGCGGGGGATTCCCCTGCTAGGGGAAATGTCGCAAAGCGACAAAAGGGTTGCCGTCCGCGGCGAGCGATTGAACCCTTGGGTAAAAATACCGCCCTAACGAAAAAAGCACACCTTTTAGGTGTGCTTTTTGGCGGAAAAGGCGGGATTTGAACCCGCGCTACGTTATTCACGTACTACTCCCTTAGCAGGGGAGCCCCTTCAGCCACTTGGGTACTTTTCCTTAACTGAAATTTATATAAATTTAACTATGTGTAATTTAACCTAAACGCGTATTTATTGCTAAATTGCCTAATTATAATATCACACTAATGAAATAAAGTCAAAATATTTTTGCAACTTTTCAAAAATTACTTTTTTATATAAAATATTGACATTTAGTTAAATTAGATATACACTTTATCTATTATTAGGAGGGTGTTTTATGGAACTTTGGTCACAAAATCACGTTAAAACGCTGTTGCCGTCTTTTATCGTTATGATAATACTTGGTATTATACTTAGAATTTTTCTTAAAAACAAAAGTGAAAAAATTCGTATGATACCTTTTCAAATTTGCACTATAATAATTTTAGTTTTAGAAGTTATTAAGCAGGTTTTATCTTTTATTGAAGGGTACGACCTTTATCATATCCCCTTACACTTTTGTTCGTTATTTTTGTATCTACTTCCTGCTATGGCGTTTTACAACGGAAAGCACAAAGATAAAGTTCGCGCGGTAACCACTACCGTTTGCGGTGCGCTATTTTTACTTATGACGATATACCCAAGCGTTATATATAGCGGTGAGGCAATACAAGGAACTTTCACAAGTTTTTGGGATTTTCACACCACGGTATTCCATACGATAGCAACGTTTACTTTCGTACTTATAGTTTGTTTAGACCTTTATAAACCAAACTTCAAAAAGGACGTTGTTTCAATACTTATTTTCTTTGCAATATATTGTTTAATTGCAGGCGTTGTATCTCAAATTATAAAAACCAACTTTAATAATTTCTACCATTGCAACGTTCCGCCTATTGAAGATTTAAGGCTTTCTATTGCTGAAAGTTTAGGCTACGGCGTAGCGCAAACGCTATACGTAATTATAGTTTCGATAGTGAACTTAATTTTCGTAAATCTTGCATATAACCTATTTAGGCTTTTAAGTTTTTTGATGAAAAAATTAAAATGAGTAAATTAAATATAACTTAAACAAAAAAGAACGGCATCTGCCGTTCTTTTTTTGGTGCGGACGATGAGATTTGAACTCACACGGGTAACCACAGGCTTCTGAGACCTGAGCGTCTGCCAGTTCCGCCACGTCCGCTTAAATTTACAAAGGCTTTAATTTTTTACCTTTGCGGTTAGTTTGTTTATAGTTTTTCCAAGTTTAATAAACTTTTCTTCGTACTCGGTTAAAACGTTGTCTTTTATATCGCTGTTATGTAAATCACGCGTTAGATAGGTTAATTCAAACCCGTTTTTTATTAAAGAATTTACAGAATACTCAAAAAAGTCGTCGTTATCCGTTTTGAAGTGTAATTCCGCCCCGTCTTTAAGGAGATACTTGTATATTTCTAAAAAAGACCAGTAGGTTAAACGGTGATTTTCATACTGCTTTTTGGGATACGGGCATGAAAAGTTCAAATACAGTTTAGATATTGATTTTTTAGGTAAAGTATACTTTAATATTTCCGCGCCGATATTAAAAAGTTTAACGTTTTTAATCCCTTTTTCAATAATTTTTTCAGCGCCCGAAATTAAAACGTTAAGTTGAATTTCCACGCCTACGTAATTTATATGCGGATTGTTTTGTGCCTTTTCTATAATAAACCTACCCTTGCCTGAACCTATTTCAAGTTCAACGGGATTGTCGTTATTAAACAAATCACTTGGCAAAAACACTTCGTAACGCTTTTCTTCTTCAAGCCCAAGTATTTCTGTCGTTTTTGATAAAACTATTACGCCATTTGCATCAATCGCTCTTTTATCTAAGTTCTTTTTACGCCTTGCTCTCATAACAAATCGTCGGTATAGCCGAATTCCTTTATTAGCGAAGATTTATCTCGCCAGTTTTCTTTAACCTTAACAAAAGTAGTTAAAAACACTTTTGCAGATAAAAACTTTTCCATATCTTGCCTTGCGTATGCACTAATTTCTTTAAGCATTTGCCCTTGTTTGCCTATAATAATCGCCTTATGGTTAAGTTTTTCGCACACGATATCTAAATTTATATCGTAAGTTCCACTCTTTTTTCTCTCAAAACCGTTAACGACTATTGCAACGCCGTGAGGAATTTCTTTGTCAAGTTTAAGAAGAATTTTCTCACGCATAATTTCAGCAATCATAAATTTATTAGACTTGTTTGAAACGATATCTTCCTTAAACAGTTTTTCTTGGGTGGGAAGATATTTAAGTATGGTTGAAATAACTTCTTTAACGTTTCTATTTTTTCTTGCCGAAACGGGTATAATTTCAGCCACCCCTTCAACGCTTGCTATTTTTACAAGATTTTCGGGGATATTATCTTTTGGCATAATATCTATCTTGCTCATAGCAACGATAACGGGTGCGTCGCTAATAATTGAAGAAAGAAGTTTTAAGTCGTCGTCACTAACCCCGTCGTGCCCGTCGAGAACGAATAAAACAACGTCAACGTCCTTTGCCGTTTTGCGTGCGGTTTTTTGCATTTTTTTATTAAGTTCGGTGGTGGACTTATAAAACCCCGGCGTATCTTCAAAAACTATTTGATAGTCGTTTGTAGTTAAAACGCCAAGTATTCTATCGCGCGTGGTTTGAGGTTTGGGCGAAACTATTGCAACTTTTTCGCCTACTATTACGTTTATAAGTGTAGATTTTCCAGCGTTTGCCCTACCGACAACCGCTACCGTACCGCATTTCATAATTATCTTAATACCTTTACTTTTTCAAGAACTTCATTTGCAAGTTTACGCATTTCCAAATCGTCATTTTGAGTTATATGGTCGTAACCGAACAAGTGTAGTAAGCCGTGGCAAAACAAATAACAAAGTTCCCTTTCTAAACTGTGCCCGAACTCTTCCGCTTGTTCTTTCGCCCTTTTTTCGCAGATTATAATACTTCCTAAAAACACGTTGCCGTCGTCGTCAAGGTCTAACGGAAAGTCTTTTTTATCTACGTTTTTATACCTTATGCCGTCAAGATTAGGAAAGGACAAAACGTCCGTTATTTTGTCAATCCCACGAAATTCAAGGTTGGTTTTTTTAATAAAATTTTCGTCTACAAGATTAAGTTCAACCGAAACGCTACCCGTTTGATTAAGCGTTTTAATTACTTCGTTAGCAATATCTTCGTAGTTAAAATTAACCTTTTCGCTGGTTAAAACTTTAATGTTAGCCACGTCCACCACCTATTTTGAGTTTAGGATATTTCACTCTTTCGTGATAAACGCCCGACAAGGTGTTCGTGATAGTGTTTCTTATAACGTCAAGTTCCTTAAAGGTAATGTCGCACTCGTTAAACTGGTCGAGTTCCATTCTCTCTTCAATAATTTCTTTAACCGCCTTGTCAACGTTTTCGTGCGTGCGGTTGTTAACCGTTCTAACCTTTGCCTCACAAGCGTCGCATATCATAATAATCGCGTTTACCTTGTTTTGCGGTTTAGGTCCGTAATAACTGAAATTTTCAATGCCGAGTTTACCGTCTGTAAACTTTGACGCTTTCATATAAAAATATCTTATCGGTAAAGTGCCGTGGTGCTGTTCGGCGGCGTCGGCAAACACTTCTGGAAGTCTTCTTTTTCTAATGAGTTCAGCCCCGTCTTTTGCGTGCGAACGTATAATATCCGTTGAAAGTTCGGGGGAAAGTTCGTCATGCGGGTTTTTACCGCTTTGGTTTTCGGTGAACATTTCGGGGTTTTTAAGTTTGCCTATATCGTGATAGTATGCGCAAGCGCGAACGAGTAAAGGGTTTTCGCCTATGGCGTTTCCGCAAGCCTCGGCAAGCATAGCAACTATAATGGTGTGGCTAAACGTTCCCGGCGCGGATAGTGATAATTCCTTTATGAGTTTAGACTTGTGGTCGGTAAGTTCGGTTAGCCTAAAATTAGTAAGCGCGCCGAACGACAGTTCGTATAGAGGTAAAATTATCGTCATAATAGAAACGGATAAAATACCGCTACCAAGCGCAAAAAGAACGGGCGCAATTAAAGTTTTTATGTTAAAAGTAAACTCAACGCAAAGCGCAAATATAATCGCTGGGATAGAAATTAAAAATCCCATTGCAAGAACTTTCGCGCGCGAGCCTTCTCCGTCAACTAAAAATACTGAAAGAGTTCCGCAAGTTAAAGCGGTAATAAGCGAAACCAAAACGTAGTTTCCGTCTTGATTAAACGACGCGCAAACTATATCAATAAGTAGCATAAACGTTGCGTAAACGATGTTCATAAAAATTGCGGTACGCTTGTCCGTCAACACTAAAACGAGTATAGCGCAAAGTGAAACGGGGCGGAAATAAGGGTTAACTTTGCCTATCGTGTAAGATACGATTAACCCTAAAAGCACTATTGAATAAAGCATAGTTATATTTCGCGTTTTGCTTATTAACTTTTTGCTTTGGTGGAAAAAGTATAAAAACATACATATTGAAGTTACCACCACCGCAAAAACGGTAAATAAGGTAAGCCTATAATTTGCTTTTATAAACCCTGCCATACCGCCTAAGCCATCACTTTTTACAAAAAGCGCTAAAACCATAAAGGCAAGTATAATAAAAGTGTTAATTAAAAATGCGGTTATGGTTTTTATAAATTCTTTTTTTCCCCATTTTATCGTTGAGTTATTGCTCATTTTTCGTTTCCCTTTTTATATTTTCTTCGTTTTTAGTATACGCCTTAACTATCTCGGCAACTATCGGGTTTCGAACCACGTCTTTATGCGATAAAGTTACCGTTTCAACCCCGTCTATATTTTTAAGAATTGACGTTGCGTGTATAAGCCCACTTTGTTTGCCCACCGGTAAATCTATTTGAGTAACGTCACCCGTAATTACCATTTTACTGTTTTCGCCAAGCCTTGTTAAAAACATTTTCATTTGTTCTTTGGTGGTATTTTGAGCCTCGTCAAGTATAATAAAACTATTTGAAAGCGTTCTACCGCGCATATATGCAAGGGGTGCTATTTCTATCGCGTTTTTCTCAATGAGTTTTTGATAGGTTTCAAACCCGAACATTTCGTTAAGCGCGTCGTAAAGCGGTCTTAAATAAGGGTCGACTTTATTTTGTAAATCGCCCGGCAAAAAGCCGAGTTTTTCGCCAGCTTCAACGGCTGGTCGGGTAAGAATAATTCTTTCAATTTGTTTTTGCTTGTACGCAACCGACGCCATACACACGGCAAGATAGGTTTTGCCCGTACCCGCAGGGCCAACGCCGAATATTATGGTGTTTTTACCTATCGCGTCAACGTATTTTTTTTGACCTACCGTTTTGGGTTTAATTTGTTTGCCCTTTGAAGTTACGGCAACAACCCCGCTAAAAGTTTTTTCAATGCCCGAAATATCTCCCGATTTTGCCATTTCGATACAATAAAGTATTCTCGCTTTGTCAAGCGGTTCGCCAACGCGCACTACTTCGCTTAAAGTTTTAACAACGCTTTCTGCAAAACTAACTTTTTCTTTCTCGCCCGAAAGTTTAATGCACCCGTCGTCAACGAAGGCAATAACGCCGAGTTCTTTACTTATTAAATTGAGATTTTCGTCAAAAACACCTAAAAACTCGCCAAGGGTTTTCTCGCTGATTTTTACGCTAACTTCAAAACTTTTCAAATTTACCCTCCGTATATAGTACGTCTTACCGTTAATATTACCTTAATTCCGCCGTCTACGATTTCGTGGCGTTTTTCTTTTATTTCGCCACTTTCGTTAAATTCGGCAAGCGCGTAGGCAACTGAAACGTCAATCTCACTTTTACCGTCGCACCTATAAAAGTATTCTGTATTTTTAAGAATTTTAACCCGCGCAAGAACGAAAGTTTTATATTCTTCGCCCTCTTTACCTAAAAGGTAAGCACCAACGAGTTTATCCCCCGCTTTAACTTGTTGCCCCTTTGTAACGAGCGCAGTTCCTCTTAAAACGGTTATATCTTCAATAACGCCGTCAAATTCCGCAACTAAATCGCTCGTGTTTTTGCCAAGTATTGACGGTTCGCTTGAAGAAAGCACGGTGTCAACCACCAAAATATTGCCTTGCTTTTTTACCGCAACGAAAGAAAGGCGTGGGTTTTGAGTTAAAATTTGCCTTTCAATTTCTTTATAGTCAAGTTTAGAAAACCAACTGTATTTAGTTGCGCCTTGCTCGTAAACTATTTGTTTGGTTTGCTCTTCAAAACAACTACCGCTACCCGTAACTTTAACGTCTAACAGCAAGTTGTTAAACAGCGCGGATAATATAACGAATAAAATACCGCCTATAATAAAGCCTGTTTTACTAATTATAAAAGTAATAGGCGACAAAACGCCTTTATGTTTTATTATTTTTTTATTATAACACATATTTTTGCAAATAGCAAAAAATTTATAAGTATCTAAAAAGTCTATCGTAACGATACACTCTTTTTCACTTTTATAAACAAACTCGTAAACGTTTATATTTTTTCTATGCAAAAATTCGGGTAGGTATCTAATTTTTTCGCCTTTAACGTTATATACCGCCCTTAAAAAACCCTTTTTTATCTTTGCCACTCTATTTTCTCCAACTTTCCGCTAAGCGATATGTCTTTTTCAACGTAGGAAGAAAGGGATAAGTTTTTACCCGAAAAAACTATCTTTCCGCCTTTTGTTATTAAAACTATATTGTCGGGCTTAACGTCACAAATTTTTTCTACCCCTTCAACGTAAACGCCACCGCTACCTAATATGGTAATTCGATAGGGGCAGTCACCCATATTGCACAACCTTAAAAAACCGTTTATACTTTCAGAAAAACCCATAAACCACCCGTTTTATTCTTTGCCAAACCTAAAAAGAGCAAAGTTAGAATAATATTTATCCGCCTATGCTTGACTTAAAATATAAAAATTGTTATTATTTAATATATTGTTTGAGCGTGGTTTTAATGCTACGAGAGTATTTAGGTTCGATTATGAAAAATTTATATATACCAAAAAATTACAAATGCAACTGCGACCTTATTACCAACCAAAAGGCAATAAAGTTCGTTAAAGACAATTTTGAAAGAGTTTTTGCTGAAAACCTTAACCTTTCAAGAGTAACCGCGCCACTACTCGTGTTTTCTAACACGGGGCTTAATGACGATTTGTCCGGCGTTGAAAGGGCGGTTAGGTTTGACGTTAAGGAACTTGGTCGCGATGCGGAAATAGTTCACAGCCTTGCAAAATGGAAAAGAACTGCGCTTAAAAAATACGGCTTTAAGTCGGGTTACGGCTTATATACCGATATGAACGCAATACGCCGTGACGATAAGGTTGACAACGTTCACTCAATTTACGTCGACCAGTGGGACTGGGAAAGGGTGATTGAAAGAAAGGATAGATGCGTTGAGTTCCTTAAAGAAATAGTTACCTTAATAGTAAAATCCATTTCAAAAGTAAACGAAATGGCTAAAAAAGAGTTCCCCTTTTTAAGTTTGAATATCAACGAAAACGTTAAGTTTATAACGGCGGGCGAAGCCGAAGAATTATACCCAGACTATAACGATAAAGAGCGCGAATACGCCCTAACTAAAAAATACGGCACGGTATTTTTAATGCAAATCGGCAAACCGCTTAAAAACGGCAAACCGCACGACAACCGCGCCCCCGATTATGACGACTGGGAATTAAACGGCGACATACTTTTCTATAACGAAGTTTTAGACGCGCCCTTTGAAATTTCAAGTATGGGGATAAGGGTGGACGAAAAGTCGCTTGTATCTCAACTTAAAACGGCAAACGCGGAAGAAAGGCTTTCGTTTGATTACCATAAACAAATTTTAAGCGGTGAACTCCCCTTAACTATCGGCGGTGGCATAGGTCAGTCAAGGCTTTGTATGTTTATACTTCAAAAAGCGCATATCGGCGAAGTTCAAGTATCACTTTGGCCAGACGGATTAGAAGAAGAAGCCAAAAAACACGAAATAGTTATTTTATAAAAATTTTGCCACAAAGGAAAATGAACTTATTTCTTCTTTTAACTTGTTAGCAGAAGATGACCAAAATAAACTTATAGGCTTTATTAAAGCGTTAAAAAACAAATAAAACGATAACTTATAAAACTCGACTTTTCAAAAGTCGAGTTTTTTTGTCTACGTAAAACAGGTTGCATTGTATAATTTTTTTTGATATAATAAACTCACCGATAAATAAGAATTTTACAATAGGATTTGCATAATAAAAGGCTATTTATAAAAAGGCTTGTTGACCAAGAAAAATGCAGTTTTAACGAGATAAAGGGGAGGAACAAAATGAATGTATCTCAAAAAAAAGATAACTGTCTCAACCTATTTAAGTTGATTGCGGCTTTGCAAGTAATGTACGGACATATAATCGTACATTTGAAAATAAACAGCAATACTTATTTTAACAGATTGTTAGGAGTTTTTGAAGGAGTTCCAATTTTCTTTACTTTAAGCGGATTTCTCATATGGTTTTCCATTGAGCGAGCAGTAAACAAGGAGGGTTATTCAAAGTATATCAAAAAAAGATTTTGGAGAATCTACCCCGAAATGTGGGTTGCTGTTGGTGTAGAAATAATTATTATGTGTATTCTCTACCGCGGATGGAATGTTAGAGATACAGCCTTGTTCACATTAACACAATCAACGTTTTTTCAATTTTGGACACCAGATTCATTAAGGGGCTATGGATGCGGAACCCCCAATGGCTCATTATGGACTATGTGTGTTACAATTCAGTTTTACATTATTGCTTGGTTTATTTACAAGTTGATGAAAAACAGAAAGTGGTTTGTATGGGTGATAACGATAATTGCAAGCATTATACTCAGCAAAATAGGTAGAGACTTTGTAGAATTGACTCACAATGAAATTCTCTTAAAACTTTACGGTCAAACAGTAATAAGGTATTTGTGGCTGTTTCTTTTGGGAATGGGTTTAGCCTGTTTCTTTGATAAAGTCATCCCATTTCTTAAAAAGTGGTGGCCTGTATTTAGTTTTGCGGGAGTTGTTGTTACAATTACTGGTTTTGACCTTTCAGTTGGATATGCTATATTAAAAACCCTATTCATTCTATTTGCTATAATTGGTTTCTCTTACAGTTTCCCTCAACTAAAACTGAAACATGATATCTCGTTTGGCGTGTTCATTTATCATATGACCGTTGTTAACGCCATGATTACGTTTGGATGGACAGGTAGTTTAATACATTTATTGATAGCTATCACTATTTCTTGTATTCTTGCATATGTTTCAACAATAACCATAGGCAAATACTCCGCAACGAAAAAATTAGGAAATCCTTTGACTATGCCAAAATAAAACTATGTCGTACTCCGCAAATTTAACTATATATGGGAATAAGTTGATGATTAAAAGTATATACCTGCCTTGATATCTAAAAGACTTTTTGAAAAAACACTAATCAAACAGTCCTATAAATTTCAATTTATGAAATAGTTAATCTTTGTGGAAGAATTAAAATGTATCACACTATACTTTGCAAGCAAAGTCTTGTGTTTTTGCAAAGAAAAAAAGACTAACGAAAATTTTTCGTTAGTCTTTTACGTTATCTAAAAAACCCTTAAAAGCAAGGCTTATCCTTGCTTTTTTTGTTGGTTTTGTTTTTCGTGTTGCGCCTTTTTTTCAAGCCTTGCTTGTTCGCGCTTTTTTCTAATTTCTTTGCGGTGCTGTTTTATAAGTTCCACGTCACTTGAAAAATCAATATCGGGTAATTCCCCAAGCATTGAAAGCATTTTTTCAAGGGTTATTGTTGAAATTCTCTTTCTTCCTTCGTTTCTAAGCGTTAACGCCCTTTTTTCTTTATCGGTAAATTCGCCTTCTTTTGAAACGAAGTGGTTGCTGTTTTCTATTTGCCCTACTCTACCGTTAAGGTCGTATATCTTTTTAATTATCTTCCTATAAAGGTCGATATCGCAGTAACGTATATCGTCGGCAAAAGCAAACGACTTATACGAAAGCCCACCCTTATAACGCCTGCTGTGCCGACGGTGTTTTTCAATAAATAAGTTTATAAGGTAGTTTATTTCTTTTTTAGTGTACGTTCCGTTAGTGCACGGCACGGTTTCGGTTTTGCCGTTTACCCCCGGCGTTATATGGAACTTTCTTAAAAGTTCGTCAACTTTAAGCCCTAAATCGTCAGCCATACGTTTTAAGACGAGTAAAGTTACTCTTGCGTCCTCGTCGCTACGGTGAGCAAGGTATTCTATACCAAACTCGTTTGCAACGCTTTCAAGCCCACACATATTTTGTTTTTTGTATACCGTTTTGTGAAGTAATTGCACGTCGACAAAATCGTAGGTTATCTTTTCAAGTTTGTATACTTGGCAGGCGTTATTAAGAAAGTCAACGTCGTTAGAAACTGAAAAACCTATAATTAAATCGCACTCTTGAAAAAGTTTTTTAATCTCTTCGTAGTGAAAGGGAAAGGGTTGTTGCGCCTTTATAAAACTTTTGTCGTAATGCAGTTTTATTCTCGGCTCGTAACGCTTAGTGTACGGGCGCATAACGATATCGTTTTGTTCTATTATATTAAATTTTTCGTCGGCTATACAGTAACCGAAAGTGCACATACTCGCGTCGCTATGGCTACCGGTAGTGCTTTCAATATCGTAAGAGAGTATTTTCATAAATTTTTCTTTTTCGTTTTATTTCCGTTAAAAAGTCCGCCGTATTATCGGCGGACGTTGAATTATTCTTAATCTTCTTCAGGGTAGGTCGAGTCAAGTGCCGTTTCAAAAGAAGACTTGTCCGAATCGGTCTTCTTGCCAAGCATAGTCTTGTTGAGTTCAAGAACTTTTTCTCTATCGAGTTCGCTATACTTTTCAAGATAGGTTTCATAATCTTCGCTATCAACGTTTGTAACGTCAACCACAAAAAGATAGTCTTGGAAAAGGCTGTTAGAGTAAGCGCAAATAAACTTATTGCCTATTACCCTTGGAGCAAACCATTCCGTAGTAGTTTTTGCGCCTACTGAATTTATCTTTTTAAGTTCTTTTGAACCGAGTTTAATTCTGTAATAATCGCTTTCAGTTCCCGATAAATACAAGTAATCGTCTTGCTCGAAAGCAATATTGTAACCGCTTGCATCGTCACAAATTTGAGTTCTGCCGTGGTATACGTCACTTAAATTTTCATAGTTGAATTTAACAAGACCTTTAAGGTTGTCACTATTTTCAACGTAGTAAATTTCATTTAACGATTCGTAGTAAGAATTCATCGTGATAGCAGCATCAAGATAGGTGTTTGAAATACCAAGTTCTTTAAGCGCAGAAACGGTAACACCGTCTTCAATATTTAAGCCAAAGTAATAAGTTGATAAGTTAGCGTCGTTAGATGCAACTTTCATAACGAGAATTTTACCGGTGTTTTTAATTAAGGTAACTTTAACGCCCGAAAGGTCACTATACTTTAAGATTTTTGCTTTGTACGCATCGTCACTTCTACCGTCTCTCGTCTTAGCGTTTTCACCACAACCGCTAAATACTACTTCCGCGCTGGTATTACCTGCCGTGTACATATATACTTCCGTAAAGTTTTCGTCTTGCTCTAATTCTTGCGAATAAGCCGTTTTGGTGTAGAATACTTTATTAGAATTATCGTCAGCCATCAAAAGTTCGCCATACCCGTCAACCGAGAAAATCTTGTTGCCGTTTACGTTGTACGCGTTAAAGCCTTTAACTTCATTACCGTCAACCGTTTCGGTGTAGTCGTACGCTAAAATTACGCCGTTTGAACTATTGAAATATTTGTATTTGTTAACCGCTTTGGTTTCGTATAAAATTTCGGTTGACTTACCGGTTGTAAGGTCGAAAGTTCTAAACTCGGTGTAATCAGTTCTTACTTTACCGGTTTTATCCTTTCCGTCATACGGGGTTGCGTAATAAACAACGTCACCATAAATAAATACTCCACTTACAGCCGAAGAAGTGTTTACAAATTTAGGTATAACCGTTTCAACGTTGGCGGTTTCTTTGCCGATTTCAGAAGTTTTAACTCTTACAAGTGCACCCTTACAAACGTCCCCCATCTTATTTGATGCGGTCATATCGCCGATACCGTTTACAAAGTATAAATAATCGCCTTTTTCTACGGCAAAAGTGCCGTTACCCGATTTTACTTCGCCTCCAACGTTAGATAACGGCGTAACGTTCTCGCTACAACCCGAAAGAGTAAAAGATATCGTAAAAAGAGCAATCAATAATAAAAGTAATTTCTTCATATTTTCTCCTAAAATGGAATATTAAAGCAAACTGATGCGTAAAACTAAACTGTATACGCTTATATATTATATACTAAAAATAAATAATAATCAATAACTTTTTAATTAAAAAACGGTGATAAATTGACCGTATTTGAGGTTTTTATGCAAAAATTTGGGTTGTTTGACTTAATTGAAAAACTTTTACCTCTTGAAAAGGCTGTTAAAAATTTTACCGAAAACAAAGAAAAACAAAATCCTTTACCACAAAAAACAACTGAAAATACCCAAAAAGTTATGCCTAAACAAAATTTAGCACCCTATTTATCCTACGTTAAACGGCACGACGAAATTTCCAAGCGAATAGAAAAAAATAATTCCCGCAAATAAACGTTTGCGGGAATTATTTATTTTTGCTTTTTTACAATTATTTCTTCGATTTTTTTAAGGTGTTTTAAGCCCGCAATATAGCCTTGTTCATACGCAAAGTTAAGTTTTTCAACCTTAAACTGACTCATATCCCCAAGTTCAGGAACTATCAATAAATCGTGCTTAAAAGCGCGTAATTGACGCTTTTTTAAGTAGTAACTGTTAGCGTCAACCACCCTTAAAACGTGAGATAAAAGTCCTTTTTGCTTATAGTCTCTAAGTTCGCCTAACACGTCTACAACGATAACAACGTCAGCATCAAAATGCTTTACGGCGATTAGTGGCAAGGGCATAAAAACACCGCCGTCAACTAAAACCATACCGTCTTTTTCAACAGGCTTAAACACGCCCGGTATTGCCGAACTTGCGTGAACCGCTTCTGATACGTCACCCGAATTAAACGCCACCACTTCGCCCGAAATTATATCCCCTGCAATGCACTCAAAAGGTATTTTAAGTTCTTCGAACTTAGTTTTGCCTATTAGTTGTTCAAGTTTGTTTCTTAGTTTAATCGTGCGCATTAAACTCGGCTTGTTGAAAGGGAAAATAGACGCGTCCGCAATATCAGACATTTTAAGGCTTTTAACCACTTCCATCATCTCTTTGGGTTTCATACCCTTAGCGTAACAAGCACCTACTACCGAGCCCATTGAACAGCCGGCAATAAAATCGGGGGTTATCCCGCTTTCTTCCATTGCTTGTAAAAAACCTATATGTGCAATACCGCGTGCCCCACCCGCACCTAATATAAAACAAATTTTTGACATAATTCACCTATAATTGTTCTCTTAATTTATGGTTTTTTATACGCCTTTTGTAAAATTTAGGGAATAAATTGCCGTCGCTTCTGCGACGGCAATTGCTTAAACTCTAATTATTTAGAAAGTCTTTCTTCTAATGCTTTTAATTCGTTTGCAAGTTCTTTTGGAAGTTTGTCGCCGAATTGAGCGTAGAATTCTTTAATACCTTTAACTTCTTCAAGCCAAGTAGCCTTGTCAACGTTAAGAAGTTCTTTTACGGTATCAACGTCGATATCAAGACCTTCAATGTTGATATCTTCTGCGTTAGGTACGTAACCGATTGCTACTTCGTTAGCGCCAACTTCGTTCTTGCATCTCTTAATAATCCATTCAAGAACTCTAAGGTTATCGCCAAAGCCCGGCCAAATGAAGTTGCCTTCATCGTCAGTTCTAAACCAGTTAACGTTGAAGATTTTAGGTTGATTTGCAATCTTGGTGCCCATATTTACCCAGTGAGCAAAGTAGTCAGCCATATTGTAGCCTACGAAAGGACGCATTGCCATCGGGTCACGTCTTACAACACCTACCGCGCCGGTTGCAGCAGCAGTAGTTTCAGATGCCATGATAGAACCTACGAATACACCGCTGTTCCAATCTCTTGATTGATATACGAGCGGAGCAGTCTTAGCACGTCTACCACCGAATACGATTGCAGTTACAGGAACGCCTTCTGGTGCTTCAAATTCAGAAGAAATGCACGGGCAGTTAACCGCAGGAGCAGTGAAACGGCTGTTAGGATGAGCCGCTTTAACTTCCTTACCGTCTTTATCTACCGTTTCAGGAGTCCAAGGATTGCCTTTCCAGTCGATAAGGTTAGCAGGTTTTTTCTTATCAGCAGTGTCTTTTTCCATTGCTTCCCACCAAACGGTGTTAGTTTCAGGGTCTAACGCAACGTTGGTGAAAATGGTGTTTTTCATAGTTGAGTATAAAGCGTTGGGGTTAGACTTTTTGTTAGTTCCAGGTGCAACGCCGAAGAAACCGTTTTCAGGGTTGATAGCCCAAAGTCTACCGTCTTTACCAACTCTAAGCCAAGCGATATCGTCACCTACACACCATACTTTGTAACCTTTCTTTTGTTATACTTCTGGTGGGATAAGCATTGCAAGGTTAGTTTTACCGCAAGCAGAAGGGAACGCCGCAGTGATATAGTTGATTTCGCCTTGTGGGTTTTGAATACCAACTATAAGCATGTGTTCAGCCATCCAGCCTTCGTTTTTGCCTTGGTAAGATGCAATTCTAAGAGCAAAACACTTTTTACCAAGTAATACGTTTCCGCCGTAACCTGAGTTAACCGACCAAATAGTATTGTCTTGTGGGAAGTGTAAAATGTATCTCTTTTCAGGGTCAAGGTCTGCCTTTGAGTGAAGACCGCGTACGAAATCGTTGCTGTCACCTAATACGTCAAGAACGGCTTTGCCAATTCTCGTCATAATCTTCATACTTACTACTACGTAGATAGAATCGGTTACTTCGATACCTACCTTAGAGAAAGTAGAACCAACCGCGCCCATTGAGTAAGGAATAACGTACATGGTTTTGCCTTTCATAGAACCGTCGAAAATCGCGCCTACTTTTTCGTATGCCTCGCTAGGAGCCATCCAGTTGTTGATAGGACCAGCGTCTTCTTCCTTTTCGGTACAAATGAAAGTTCTGCCTTCTACACGCGCTACGTCGTTAGGGTCTGAACGGTGAAGGTAACAACCGGGAAGTTTTTCTTCGTTAAGTTTAATAAGTTCGCCAGTTGAAAGGGCTTCTTTACGAAGTTCTTCAAGTTGAGCCTCGTCGCCGGTAATCCATACGATTTTTTCGGGCTTACAAAGGTTCGCGCTTTCTTCAACGAACTTTAATACTTGCTCGTTTTTAGTAAATTCGTTACTGATTTGGTATTTCATTACTAATGCCTCCTATTTAATGAAAATGTTTGTTTGTTATTTTTTTAACAATTTAATAATTTATTAGTTATATTCTAACATAAAAATTTATTATTGTAAACACTTTTTAACGTGATTTTTACGGTTTTGCTTTCCTTTTTGCTATTTTACAAAATAACCGCTTAATTTTCAAAATGCGTTATTTTTATTGCTTTAAGAAAATATATTATATAAGGGCGATAACGCCTGTTTGCAAGGTGTTTTATGAAAAATTATTTCAAAGAGTTTTTAATTCTTAAAAAATTAAAAGGAAAAGACAACTGCACCCTAAAAATTGAAAGCGACGGTATAGTTTCAACGGTAAAGGTAGAGATTTTTACAGGCAGTTTTACTAAAAGTAAATACCGTTTAGTTTATTGCGTATATGGTGAGGACGTTTTAGTTTACACTCCGCTTGCTTTGAAGTTCGAACTTCAAGTATCAAGTTGCGTTACGCGTGGATTTTCCGCACTTTTAATAGACGAAAACGACAGCCCTACCCTTTTTGGCAAGTATGGTCAAGCGCCCGAATTAGACTATTTACTTTCAAAAGTAAAAACGCCTGATTATCAAGGTGGGTATGACGACGAAGTTATCGCTACCGAAAATTACTACGAGGTGGAAAGTGAAAAACAATGCGCTGCTTACCAAGATGGCAACGGGGATTGCCAAAATAAAAATAGCCCGTCAAAAGAGAAAGAGAAAGGCGGAACTATATTATATGAAAACGTCAATGGGGATTGTTACTGCCAAAACTACTACGACAACGTGCGAGAAAAACTCGACAAACTAATAGATAGTTACGAAAAAGATTTTACGCTTTGTTCGCTTATTCCAGAAAGTAATTTTGTAAAAATTAACTACGATAATAATAGGTTTTATTCGGTTGGAACGGTTAAAGAAAGGGGGGCTGTTAAATACGTTTGCTACGCCGTAATGGGCAGTTACTTAAACGCGCCTAAACAAATAATTTCTTTTTGTGATTTTTTACCGCTTTCACCCTTTAACGCACTGGGAGAGGGATACTACGTAATTTTTCAAAATGCACAAACGGGCGAAATAGTAAGCAAAAATAAAAATTAAAAAAGCGTAGGAACTTGCCTACGCTTTTTGTTTTACGCTTCGTAAACCGAAACTTGTTTGCGGTCTTTACCAACTCTTTCATATCTAACTACGCCAGATACGGTTGCAAATAAAGTGTAATCTTTACCACAGCCAACGTTTTTGCCTGGGTAGAATTTAGTGCCTCTTTGTCTAACTAAAATAGAGCCTGCTAAAACCTTTTGACCGTCAGCGCGCTTAATGCCTAAGCGTTTAGCCTCACTGTCACGACCGTTTCTTGAACTACCAACACCTTTTTTATGAGCAAATAATTTAATTAAAAACATAATTATTCTCCTTTACTAATCTCGGTAATCTTAACAGCCGTAAAAGGTTGTCTATGACCTTGTCTTTTCCTGATGTTCTTTTTTGCTTTGTATTTGAAGATTATAATCTTCTTAGCCTTGTCTTGTTGAAGAACTTCACCAGTTACTTTGAACGCCTTAGCGTCCTTGCCTACTTTTACACTCTTTCCGTCAGTCACGAATAATGCGTTGAATTCTACGCTCGCACCAACTTCGGCATCAAGTTTTTCAAGTTTAACGATATCGCCTACCGCAACTTTATATTGCTTATTGCCGTTTTCAATAATTGCGTACATTTTTGTACCTCCCGTCTAATCTCGCCGTATTTAAGGCGGTGGCAAAGCCACGCTTCCGGAGCCCTTTCCGTGCGGTTCGTAGGTATTTTACAAAATTTTGATTTTTTTGTCAACTGTTTTAACGCATAATTAATTCGTAGTAGCACACCATAATTGTAAATCTATATATGGGGGTATTTTTATGGAAAATTGCAATCTTGACTTTATAGGCGAAGTTTACAGAAACGCCAGCATCGCACTTCAATCTATTTCAGACGTTATGCCCGAAATAGAAAACGAAGGTTTAAGAAACGAAATTCACGACCAGTATCAAGGCTATGAACACTTTATTGCCGACCTTACTTCGTACATGCGTGAAAAGGGTTATGAAATTAAGGATATCGGCGCTATGAAAAAAGCAATGATGTGGTCGGCTATTAAAATGAATACTGCGTTTGACAGTACGCATAGCCATATCGCTGAAATAATGATTAAAGGTACGGTTATGGGCATTACTGAACTTACTAAAATTATAAACGAAACCAAATGCTTAACCGACGATAAGGCAATGGAATTTGCTAAACGACTTCTCCACCTTGAAGAAGACTACGAACAACGCCTTAAAAAGCACTTATAAAAAAACTAAAAACACGGCAATCGCCGTGTTTTTTAGTTATATTTTTTACCGCCGAAATTAACCTTGCTGGTTATTGAGGTGGTAAAAAGTCGCAGTAACGCAGTATTGCGAAGTTTATAACGACTTATCGTAGGTTTTTGCTTTTTCTTTAAGTATCTTAATACTGTCTACGTAAACGGCTTTGGGGTTTTCTTTAAGGTTAAACCTTTCAACCACTTTTTCTATGAGATATTTAGCGTTTCTCATAGCACGGGGGGATTTAATTCTTAAAAATACCGGAACTTGCGCGTAGGCTTTTTTATGCGAAACGTCTTTACATTTAAGCCTTGGCTCAACCTGACTATAATCAAGGTTAAGGTAAAGTTTTAACGACTGGGTGGAAAAGCCAAGTTTGAAAAGTTGGGTTCTACCCATATTAAAACTGTCAAAATCGTTAGACACGCGTGATTTTACGCCCTTGTATAGAAGAATAATGTTTTTAAGTTCGTCATAACGTTTAAGAATTTCTTTGTCTGCCTCTAAGAATTTTTGAGCGAAATTCTTTTCAATATAAACGGGTTTTTCAGCCTTTTCTACCACTAAACCGCCACCGTTTTGACTAAGCGCGGTAAGTTCGGCGGAAATAACTGACTTAGAATTATCAAACTCTGCGTTTACAGTTTCGTCTTCACCGTTAAATAAAACTTCTTCCGATACGACGGTGGGGCGATAAGGCTCGCTGAACTCTAAATTTTCTTCCGCGATATGTTCATCGTCAACAATATCAATAATTTCTTCAACAATAGAAAATTCTTTTTCATTAGTGGCTGGGCGTTCGTTTACGAAAAGAGCCTCTTCCCCAACGTCTTCATTATCCATAAGCAACGCTTCAATGGGGGACTCGTTTTCTTCAACCGATAAGTCTTCTATCTCACCGCCTAAATTCGTAACGGGGGTTGAAAATAAAACTTCTGCGCCAAAATCTGCATTTTCAAAAGCCTCTATCGAAGAAGTTACCTCTTCCGTAGGCTTAGGATTTTTTTTGCTAAAAAGTACGTCTTCCTGAATAAAGTCGTGATTATCGTGAGCCATAATTTTACACCTTAGTTCTTCGCTTTTTGCAAGCGGTTTTTGTTTTATTACATATAAGTATAACTTATATTTCACTAAATTGCAATAGTTTAACCCAAAATTTCGCCTTATAGACTACTTTTTATTAGTTTTGAGCCTTGGCAACGGCGTTTACAACTCTCATATCCACCTTGCCTTGATAGTTTTGCTTAAAGTGTTTCATAACAGACGGAATTGACTTGTCTTCAAGCCCGCTAATAATATTTTTAATTTCATCTTCACTTAAAAGTTTAGGAAGATATTTTTTAATAACTTCGATTTGGTTACTTAAAGAAATAACGTTTTCTTCCCTGCCCGCTTTGATAAAGCCCTCACGTTCTTCGGTGAGTTCCTTTTCGGCTTTTTGAAGTAAACCGTCAACGTCAGCCTCGGTAACTTCTAAACCGCTTGCGCGCCTTTCGATAGTGAGCGCCATAATCTTGGTAATTATTACGTTAAGGGCTGAAACCTTATCTTTGTCTTTTTGTTTCATTGCTTGAATTTTTTCTAATTTGAACGCGTCAAGTGTCATAATCAATTCTCCATAATTTTATCTATTGCAGTGTTGAGGGGTGCGGTGTCAATCATATGCGCGTTGCCACCGTCTATAAAGTTAGCAATTTCGGGGTTTATAGGCAGTTTTGCAAGAACTTCAAGCCCGTAATTTTGAGCCACGCTTTCAGTTTTGCCTTTGCCGAATATATAGATGGGTTTTTTGCAATCGGGGCAAACGGCGTAACTCATATTTTCAACGATACCTACGATAGGAACGTTCATCATATTAGCCATTTTAACCGACTTTTCAACTATCATAGATACAAGGTCTTGCGGGGTGGTTACTACCACTATACCGTCTACCTTAAAACTTTGAAAAACGGTAAGCGGAACGTCACCCGTGCCTGGGGGCATATCTATAAACATTATATCGTTTTCGCCCCACAAAACGTCGGTATAAAACTGTTTAACTACGCCCGAAATTACCGGTCCACGCCAAACTACCGGCATTGACGGTTCTTCAAGCAACGAGTTCATACTCATTATTTTTACGCCCGATTTTGAAGTTACGGGGTAAAGCCCTTCGTCACAGCCCTGCGCCCTATCGTTTTCAGTAAGCCCAAAGGCTTTTGGGATTGACGGACCGGTTACGTCAGCATCTAAAACGGCGGTTTTTAATCCGCGCTTGTTTGCCTCTACCGCAAGAAGAGTGGTGATAAGCGATTTGCCAACACCGCCCTTTCCACTCATAACGGCAATAATTTTCTTAAACTTTGTACCGTCTTTCGGTTTAACGGTAAAATCTCTATCTTTGCAATCGCCTTTATTGCAAGACGAACAGTCGTGACTGCAATTACTCATAACTCTCTCCAAAAAATTTAAGTGATACGTATTTATTATATACTTATTTTCAATTTATGTAAACGGTTTATTTAATAAGAAAAAAATTATTTTTTCGCGCTTTATGTTGATTTGAAGGACTAAGTGTGGTAAAATATAGTGGTATTTATTAACTACGCTAAGGAGCGAACGTATGACAAAAATCGGATTTGACAGCGAAAAGTATCTTCATATGCAATCTGAAAAGATTTCCGAACGCATCAACGAGTTCGGCGGAAAGTTATACCTTGAATTCGGCGGTAAACTTTTTGACGATAATCACGCGGCGCGCGTTCTTCCGGGCTTTGCGCCAGACAATAAAATTAAGATGCTTTCAAAACTTAAAGACAAAGCCGAAATAGTTATCGTTATAAACTCGCTTGATATCCAAAAAAATAAAGTTCGTTCCGACCTTGGCATCACCTACGACCAAGACGTTGTTAGGCTAATAGGCATTTTTAGAAGTTACGGTCTTTTAGTAGGTAGCGTGGTTTTATCTAAGTTCGACCAGTCTAATGAGCCTGCCGTTTTATTTGCAAAACGCCTAAAAAAAATGGGGCTTAAAGTGTATCGCCACTATATTATTAAGGGCTACCCTTCTAACGTTGAACATATTATTAGTGACGAGGGATACGGTAAAAATGAATATATTGAAACGAGCAGAAATTTAGTTGTTGTAACCGCACCCGGTCCAGGTAGCGGTAAAATGGCTACTTGTTTATCTAATATTTATCACGACCTTAAACGCGGAATTAAATCGGGATACGCTAAATACGAAACTTTTCCTATTTGGAACTTACCGCTTAAACACCCCGTAAACGTTGCTTACGAAGCGGCAACCGCCGACCTTAACGACGTTAATATGATAGACCCGTGGCATTTATCCGCTTACGGCGTAACGACGGTTAACTATAATCGTGACGTTGAGATTTTCCCCGTTCTTAACACTTTATTTGAAAGGCTTATGGGAATTTCGCCATATAAATCGCCTACCGATATGGGCGTAAATATGGCTGGCTTTGCAATTTGTGACGACGCGGTTTGTCAAGAAGCGTCTAAGCAAGAGATTATAAGGCGTTATTTTAAGGCGCTTGAAAACGAAAGGAGAAACAACTTAGACCCCGACGAAAGCGAAAAGATTTTACACCTAATGCGCGGGCTTAACGTTGCGGTAGAAGAAAGAAAGGTTTACGTTGCTTGCGCTGAAAAATCCCAAAAAGAAAAAGTTCCTTGTAGCGCAATAGAACTTAGTGACGGTAAGATTATAACGGGAAAAACGAGTGAACTTTTAGAAAGCCAAAGCGCAATGCTACTTAACGCGCTTAAATACCTTGCCGAGATTGACGACGATATTAAAATTCTTCTTCCTGAAAGAATAGTTCCTATTACCGAACTTAAAGTAAAATACCTATCGTCACAAACGCCAAGGCTACATATAGACGAAATGCTTATAGCCTTATCTAGTTCGTCGGTTACTAATAAATACGCTCAACTTGCAATATCTAAACTACCCTTGCTTAGCGGAGCGCAAATGCACTCGTCAGTTCTTCTTCCGCATATCGACCTTAAAATGCTTAGAAAACTCGGCATAGTTTCAACAAGCACGGCGGTTTATGAAGATAAAAACTTAAAGAAATAAAAAAAGCACGCAAAAGCGTGCTTTTTAGTTTAGTTATATTTTTCTTTTAACGCAGTATTGCGCCGTTTATATCAACTTATTTAAGGCGTTAGTTACAAGCAAGACAAGGCTCGCAAGGTCTTGCGGACAGCACTAACCTTTTTGGTTGTGATGGTCGTAAGACCGTAGCAGTAACGAAGTATAATGCCCGAAATAACGACTTAAAAATTAGATTTCAACGACAGAAAAAGAATTTTTAACTACAAGCCTTCCTTCTTTAAGGTCTTTAATTTCGCCAGCGGATATAATTTGAGTTAAAAGGTTTCCAACTGCCGTGCCTTCGGTAGGCCCTGCTAAAACGCGTTTACCCGTGTACTCTTTGGTAAGTTTATTAAGGTATTCGTCCTTACTACCACCGCCTACTATATTTAACACGTCAAACGACTTGTTAGTAACTTCTTCGGTTGCTTTAATAGTTTTTGTGTAGATAGTTGCTAAACTTCTATAAATAACGTCCATAATCTCGCCAACGGTAGACGGAACTTTTAAACCGTATTCAGCACAGTAGCCCTTAATAGCGTCAATCATTGATTCGGGGGCTAAGAACCTATTGTCGTTAAGGTCGATAATAGAACCCGTGGACGTGCAGTCAATCGCTAATTTCATAAGTTCGTCATAACTATACTTGCCACCAAGTTCCTTTTTAACGCTTTGAATTGCCCACATACCCGTAATGTTTCTTAAAAACCTTATAGTTCCACCGTAACCACCTTCGTTGGTTGCGTTGAACTTGAACGCCTTGTCGTTAGTAATAGGCGCGTCAAGTTCCGTACCAAGCAACGACCACGTTCCGCTTGAAATGTATAGCGGACAGCCTTTGATTGCAGGAACTGCCATAACGGCGCTTGCCGTATCGTGAGATGCCGGGAATACGACTTTGGTGTTAAACCCTACTTCTTCTTGAATTTCTTTTCTAAGGTCGCCAAGGACTTCACCAGGTTTATAAATTTTGCCGAAGATTTCACGCGGGTAACCAAGTTTATCTATTATTTCAAAGGACCAGTTGCCCGTTTTTGCGTCTAACAAACCGCTTGTTGACGCGTGCGTATACTCGTTCTTTTTAACACCGCTAAGTAAAAAATGCAAGTAATCTGGGATTGAAAGCATAGTTTTTGCCTTTTGTAATTTTCCGCTTAACTTGTCTGCATAAAGTTGATAAACGGTGTTATATTGAGCCCTTTGTATACCCGTTATTTTATAACTTTCTTCAAAGGGAATAATTTTTTCAACTTCTATAAGGGCGTTTTCGGTTCTCGCGTCACGATAGGAAATAACGTCGCCAATTAAACGATCGTTCTCATCTAAAAGCGCGTAGTCTACACCCCAAGTGTCAATAGCCACAGAATAAGGTATTATTCCTAAGTTTTTACACTCTTTAATGCCGTTTACTATGTTTTTAAAAAGCGCGTCAACATCCCAAACAAGATAGTCGCCTTTTTTTATCGCACCGTTAGAAAAACGGTAAATTTCTTTAAGGGTAAGTTTACCGTTTTCATAATTACCTAAAATATGCCTACCGCTTGACGCACCTATATCAACTGCTAAATAATACATCTTTAACTCCTTTTCTATATATAATAATAGTATATCATTTTTTATCGCTACTTTCAAGCGGTTTTTTAATAAGGTTGTGGCGTTTATCGTCTACAAGCGCGTTAAAAACGTTGTCTTTGAGCAAGGGGTATTTTACGGCAAGTTCTTTAATAGTTTTTTTAACTTCTTCGCGCTGAGTAAACTTGTCCACCGGGCAGGGATTTTTTAAGATAGGTTTATCTTTTGAAAAGGATACGATTTCGTGTTCTTTAACGTAAAGTAGCGGTCTTATTACCGTTAAATCGGCTTTTGAAAGATAAGTTACCGGTTGAAAAGTTGATAGCCTGCCTTCGTATATCATTGAAAGAAAGAAAGTTTCAATTAAATCGTCGCCGTGATGACCGAGCGCAACTTTGTTACAGCCTAAGTTTTTAGCCGTAGAATTAAGCGCGCCACGGCGCATATTCGCGCATAAGGAACAAGGGTTTTTTTCCTTTCTTTCTTCAAACACCACTTGGTAAATTTGAGTTTTTTCAACGTGATAAGTAACGTTTATAGTTGCAAGGTAATCGGCAAGGGCTTTTTCTTCTTGCTCGTTATAGCCAATACCCGTATCAATTCTAATTGCTACGATATCAAACTTTTCAGGATAAAACCGTCGTAGCCCTGCAAGTGCGGAAAGAAGGGCAATACTATCTTTTCCACCAGATAAGCCAACCGCGATTTTATCGCCAGCCTTTATCATATTAAAATCGCTAACTGCTCGCCTTACGGGCGACATTAGTTGTTGTAAAGTTAACATATTTACCTCTTGACTACCGTATACGATTATGATAAAATAAATCAGTAATAAAATCAACACTTTTAGGAGAGTTATGGGCGAAATATTACTAAATTTTTTCAAAAGCGTAACTGATAATAGCGAACTTATAACGCTACTTGTATCAATGTTTCCGCTTATAGAACTTAAAGGCGCAATCCCGATAGGCACGGGGCTTGGGCTTGAACTAATAACCTCCGCGCTACTTGCTTATTCGGGCTCGTCACTTATAGTTATTCCTATATTTTTCTTGCTTATTCCTATATTTAATCTACTTAAAAAAATTAAGTTCGTTAAAAAAATTATTCTTAAAATTGAAAGTGTGTTTGAAGATAAAGCCAAAAAGGTTTCTAAAAACGCCACCGATAAACCCGAAACGCAAGTTAAAAAGTTTTTAATGCTCGCACTTTTTATCTTCGTTGCCGTACCCTTTCCCGTAACTGGGGTGTGGACGGGGACTGCTATCGCCGTATTTTTGAATATGAAATTTAGCGATGCGTTTTTACCTATAATTTTAGGCAACTTAGTTGCTGGAATTATTATTACTATAATTACTTTTTTCTTTCAAGCGTACGTGGATATTATTATAACGATACTTTTAATTATTGCAATTATAATGCTTACTATCTTTATCGTTAAACTTATAAAAAGCAAACCTAAAACAAACTAATAAAATAAAAAAGGCTAACGGTTCGTTAGCCTTATTTTTTATTCTTGGGTTGCTTTACCAAAAACCTCGTTATTAAATTTAATTTCAGTAACTCCGTCAGCCTTGTAAATTTTTACAATCTCATTGTCAACTCCATTGAAAGCACTTGCTCTTACAACGGCACCGTCGTTTTTAATTATTACCTTTGAAAGTTCCGTACAACCTGCAAAAGCACCACTTTTAATTTCAGTTATATTAGAGCCTAAAACTACGTATTTAAGCATTGCGCAACCGTTAAACGCATTTGCACCGAGATAAGTTACCGCGTCAGGTAATGTTACAGTAAGTTTATCTTCATCAGTTACAACGAAATTATAACCAAGGCGTGAACATCCTGAAAAAGCCCCGTCGCCTATATGTTTTAATACTGCGGTAGCAGATAAGTTAACGTCTTGAAGAGAAGTGCAGTTTTCAAAGCCACCGTCGTAAATGTATTCAATTTTAGAAAGGTCTGCCGTCAACAACATTGAACAGCCTGAGAAAGCGCATTTGCCGATTTCAGTAGCGTTGGGATAAGAAATTTCTTCAAGCATAGTAAAGCCGTAGAAAGCACATTCGGGAATTTCGGTTACCGTTGTGCTTACTTTTTTAAGCGACGACGGAACGATAAAACTAAAATCAGCCTCTTCCGCTTCGCAGTAAACTTTTGCGGAAACGGTGGTGTTTTTATCACTTGTTGACGCAGAGCCGAATAAATGACCTAAAACCCTTTCTTCGCCGATAGCGTCAGCCGACGCCCCTATAAACGGTAAATTTTTAATTTCTTCAAGCGAAGTACAGCCTGAGAAAGCACCTACGCCTATCGTTTTAATTTGACTGCCGTCAAAATCAACGCTGGTTAAAATAACTTGGTCCGAAAACGCCATGCTTGAAATTTCTTCAACTGGAAGATTTTTATAGGTTGCAGGAATTTTGATTTTACGTTGCGCGTCAGTAAACGACGAGAAATCACCCTCAGCCATTTTGAGCGAATCTTCACTCGTAACGGTGTATCCGGTAATTTTATAATACTCGTATTCTTCGCCCTCGTCGTTTTCGCCCGTTTCAAGTTCGTAAACGAATTCGCCGGTAACGGTAGCCCCGTCACCATCGCCACCATCGTTATCACAAGCGATTAAAGCGGTTGAAAGCAATAGCGCAAGTATTACGGTAGTTAAGGTTTTTAGTAGTTTAGACATTAAAAAGACTCCTTAAATTATGTAAACCCGTCCAAAAAAGGACATTTTTTTAATTTTATCATTATAATGCCTTATTGTCAATGTTTTTATAAATTAATTTATAAAATTACCTTATCCCGCTTTTTTTACAACCGCCTCCCCTTTAACGTAAGAATTAAAGGTGTTTCGAGCAGTTTTTGAAGTTTTTTCAAGTGATTTACAAAAATCCTTAGCGGTAACGTTTTTATATGAGTTAGTTTTTATAAAGTTTTTCATTAACTTATAAAACTTGCTCTCGCCAAGCGTTTTTAGTATTTCGTAAAACATAATTTGCGAACGATTATACGCTATCATAACGTATTCCGCCTCGCTTGAAAAATCTTTAAGATTTCTCTCCATTACGGGCGGTAAGGTATTGCCTGAGTATGCAAGCGCTTCTTTTATCGATAGGTAAGACGAAATAGTTTGGTTTATATAGTTTTCTATTTTAGTTCCCGAATATTTGCTTAAAAAAAGTGCCGTAGATAGTTCTGTAAGCCCTTCGTCAAAATACCCTATTTCGTTTTGATTTACGCCAAGTATACCGTAAAACCATTGATGAGCCGTTTCGTGTACCACTACGTAATCGCGATAGTCGTTATCTATTTCGTTAGAAATTAAACTTAAACAGGGATATTCCATACCGCCGTATAAAAAATCGCCTTCGGCAACCACGTATTCGGCGTAGGGATATTTTAAGTATTTATCGCTAAAAAAACTGAGTGCGCTACACGCCGTTTCAATGGTTTTTTCGGGGTTTTTATCGTCAAAATAATAGTATTTAACAGTGGTATCTCCACACGGTTTTTCTATGATTTTATATTTCTTGGATAAGATGAAAGCCACGTCTCTAACGCAGTTTCTTTGATATAAATATTCGGTGTTTCCGCCCGACCACTCGGTAGATATAGGGGATAGGGAACTTGCAACCGAATACTCCGACGGAAGGGTTAAACTTACTTTATAATCGCTACACTCGGTATAAAACGGGTCGCCCGACGGATAATACACGCTTTTATAAAACTCGCCGTTTTCATACACGCACGCTACGGGGTAAAAATTAGTTAGATTTACCGTGTTGTCAGCATAGCCCGTTCGGTGTTTTACGTTTGGTAGCACCACCGAAAATTCCATATAAACTTCCACCCTTTCGCCACTTTCTACCCTTTTATCAAATCCAACTACAAGTGTGTTTTGGTTTATACCCGTCGTTTGAAATTCCATTTCTTTTCCAAAGGTTTTTACGCTTTTAACGTCAATTTGTCCGTAACTTTTTCCGTTTGGGTATGCTCTTAACTCATCGCTACTATACACGGGGGAAATTTCAGCCGTTTGCGAAAAGGCGTTAGGATAAAGTGAAAAATATACCGCGGTTAAGTTTGAAGGGGAATAAAAGGTGTACGTCATTTTGCCTTCAACCGTCATATCTTCGTATAACGTAAGGTTGATATCGTATTGCGCCATACCGTTTTGACTTTCGTTTTTACAACCAAATAACGATAACGAAAACGCAATAGTAAGTGTTAAAACAATAAATTTTTTCATTAAAAAAGCCCTCAAAATATTGTACTTTAAGGGCTTTAATTTTATTACTTACCTTCGCCGATAAGATATTTGTTAGGGTCTACTTTTTCACCGTTTTCCCAAACTTCAAAGTGAAGGTGAGCACCGTCTAAATGTTCGGTTTTGTTGTTTGTAGAAACAGTTCCTAAAACTTCACCTTTATAAACGGTTGCGCCTTGTTGCAAACTGTCGAGCACCTCGATAGAGTTGTAAACGGATTTTAAGCCGTTGCCGTGATTTATAGTAACGCTTGTTCCGTTCACTTTTGAAATTTCAACGCTTTCGATAACGCCGTCGTACACGCATACTACCTGCGCTCCCTCTTCTGCGCCAAAGTCAATGGCTTTGTGCCCGCTATATAAACCTAACGTTTGATTGTACACCACGCTTGCGCCAACGTAATCTTTAATTACGCTACCGCCCGATACCGGCATATCGAAAATTATTACGCTAACGGTGGGCTGGTTTTCGTCACCCGTTTGGTCTTTGTTGTCGCCCTCGTCTTCGCTTGGCTTATTAGTTTCGTCGTTTGGGGTTTGAGTGCCCTCGTCAACGATTTGGTCGTTTCCGCCCGTTTGGATAGAATTGTCCGTACTGCCCAAGGTAACTAACGCAACCGTAATTACCGCAAGAACCGCAATACATAATACGAAAGCCAAGTAGTAGGCGTTTCTTCTAATAAAATCTGTAACTTTTGAATTTTTTGACATAATATACCTCCGTTTATGTACTTAATATCCGTAATAAATAATAGGGCTACCAACCGTAATTTTATCGCCTTTAACCGCAACGTGAAAATTAACCTTTTTGCCGTTTATAACTTCACATTTAGGTAGTTTTTCGCTAAAAAAGTAATAGTTTTTGACTTCGCCGTCAGTAAAATAATGAACTTCTTTTGCGCTTAGCAGGTTTATCGTTTCACTAACGCTACAATTTGAAAGGGAGTATGAAATCCCGTCTAAACTAAATAGGTTTTCAACGGTTAAGTCTATTTTTTGTATAAAAACGCCACTCGACTTACCGTTTGACGAAAAAACTGCTTGGTCTATATTTACAAACGGCAAACACATTACTGATAGTGCAATAAATGAAATTATTGAAGTTAAACTTTTAACCATAAAAAAATTCCCACCGCCTTAGCAGTAGGAATTATTGACTTATATTTTTGCTTTTATACAATATTAAAAATAATTTTTTACGTCGTTAAAAGTTTCAAGAACAAAATCGGGTTGTTTTTCAGCCGAAGGAATCATTTCTTCGGTGGTTTCTCCGCTTAAAACGAGCATAGTTGGGAAATTGCAGTTTTTACCGAAAGCAATATCGGTGTAAAGCCTATCGCCAACCATCATAAACGCGTCGTCACAACTTTCGTTAAACCTTGCTTTTAGATTTTTACCCATAACGTTATTAGGTTTACCGATTATAAGCGACGGGGTAAAGTTAACCGCAGTTTGTATCATTTTGATAAACGAGCCTGCGTCTGGAAGGTACACGTCTTCTGCTGGGCAGTTAACGTCGGGGTGGGTTGCTATATAGATAGCGCCAAAGTGTACGGCGCGAACGAATTTGCAAAGTTTTTCATAGTTAAGTTCGGTATCGTATGATAAAACGGCTATATCCGCCCTATCTCCGTCAACTAAATTGATACCGCCGTTTATCATTTCTTGTTTATAAGACTCGGTTCCCAAAAGATATACCGATTGACCTTTATAATAGCGGTTGAGATATTCTATCGTTGCAACTCCGGAAGAGTAAACCAAGTCCCCTTCTTCGTAAAAGCCTATTTTTTTAAGTTTTTCAACGTAGGTGTGTGCGCCTTTTGAAGAATTGTTAGTAAGATATATTAGTTTTTTGCCTTGTTCCCTTAAAAATTTAAGGGTGTTTTTCATATCGCCTATGGGCTTGTTTTCAAGATATAAAGTTCCGTCTAAATCCAAAAGAAAATATTTGGTTTTTTGTAAAGTTGATTTTAAGGTAACGTCTAATTTGCGCATTTTAGTATCCCCGCGTCACGACAAAGTGTTAAAACTGACGTTTTATCCGTCAAATAGCCACCGAGCGTTACTGCATTTTTTATTTGTTTATACGATATGGTTTTTTGTTTAGAATTATTTATTTGATTATATATTTTTATTACGTTTGGTAAAACCGCTAATATTAGGGAAGTTTCCTTCTTGAAGTCGTTGCGAGTTTTTTCCATTAAAAGATTTATGAGTTTTCGCCTTTTTTCACTTGGTATTTTTAAGTTTTTATAAAAGTGAGCGCGCTCGTAACCAGCGCTTTGTTCGAGCGCTACAAGGTCACCTTCGTAATCGGGAACGGACAAAAGGTTAGAAAAATCGTTTGAAAAGTACATATGGTATATCTTTGCCGTTTTTTCAAAAGCAATTAAGGTTTTATCCCCGCCACTTAAACCGCTACCGAAAACTGAAAGGCAATTTTTTATAACGTCTACACCGCTACCTGTAAAGGGGGAGTTAAAGTTAACCGCTAACAGTAGTAGTTCTGCGCCTAAGATTGCCGATTTGTAATTTTCATAACTTGATATTTTTGCAAGCGTGTTAATTGCTTTTTTAGTTAAAGAAAAAACTTCGCCGTCAACTTGATTTCCCGATAAAAAACAATCGATTTTATAGTCGATAAGCGCAGTTAGTTTGCTCATAACCGAAACGTAGGATTTACTAAACTCGGAACTTTCTGCTTTTAATATAATATTTTCGTCTATAAAAATATGTTTAAAGGAATTAGCAGGTATTGTTGCAGGCAACCCATCCGTTTTAAGATAAACGCTTGATTGAGTTAAGTTTTCTATATACGGCGTTGTAGGTACGGCGTAACAAGGAACGCCGTTAAGCGAAGAATAATAGCGCATAGTAGATAGTAAATTTTTATCGCCGAAAGCAAAAACCGCGTTTATTTGATTTGAAAAAGATTTTCTAACGGCTGTATAATGAAAGTCCTTTTCTTCAATTAAAAGCAAGGTGGTTTCAATGCCTTTGCCCCTTAGCGCGTCCATAACCAGCGAGCCTATTTTAGAAAAGTCACTCTCCGTCATAACGACTTCAACTTTTTTGTTGGAAAGTTCGTTTTTGATTTTAGAAAAAGTATCTAAAAAACTACCCACGCTAATTTGATTAGCGCAAGAATTTTTTAGGATAGACAAATTAACTTCTAAACTCAAATTGAAAATTTCTTTCATAAGAATATTTTAATAAAAATCAACTAGAATGTCAACCATAATAAAAAATTTATAAAACCCCTTGAAATTATGTAAAAATATGCTATAATTGATATATAATGTGCTCAAAAAGCACAAATAAGGGGGATTTTTATGAACAAAAGCGAATTTACAAGAGCGTATGCCGATAGGCTCGGCGTAACCATTAAGGAGGCGGAAGTTTTAGTTGCAACTTTTATTGAAACTATTACCGAATGCTTACAAAATGGCGAGTACGTACACATCTCAGGCTTTGCAACCTTTGACCTTAAAGACAAAAATGCTAGAGAAGGCGTGAATCCTGCAACCAAAGAAAAAGTTGTTATTCCCGCATGCAAAGCGCCAAATGCGAAATTCAGCAAGTCTTATAAAGCATTATTCAATAAATAAATTCGCAAATTAAAAAGAACGGCTTAACCGCCGTTCTTTTTTTCAAAAGTTTTTTGGTAATATAGTTAACAAATATTTACAAAAATGAAAATTTGTGATATCATACCTGTTGTAAAGGTTGAGTTTATCTAAAAAGATAAAACATATCTTGACTTCGGCAAATTATAAAGGAGAGAAATATGAAAATTTTAGTTGTAAATGCGGGCAGTTCGTCTCTTAAATATCAACTTTTTGATATGAGCACTAACACCGTTTTAGCAAAAGGCAACTGCGAGCGTATCGGTATCGACGGTATTATTACCCATAAATGCCCCGGCAAGCCCGACTATAAAATTAATGCGGACTTCCCTAATCACCGCGCTGCAATCAAACTCGTTTTAGAACTTTTAACCGATAAAGACAAAGGCGTTATTTCTTCGGTTGACGAAATCGTTGCGGTAGGTCACCGCTTTGCTCACGGTGGCGAACTCAAAAAATCTTGCGTTTTAGGTGAAGATGAAATTAAGTATCTTGAAAGCATAGTGGGTATTAACCCCTTACACGGCCCACCGGCAATTAACGGCTTTAAGGCTTGTAAAGAAGTTATGCCAAATATAAATCACGTGGGTGTTTTCGATACTTCGTATTACTCAACGGTAGAACCACACGCTTACGTTTACCCTATCCCTTACGAACTTTTTGAAGAACTTAAAATTAGAAGATACGGTTTCCACGGCACTTCGCACAGATACGTTGCAGGTATCGCTATGGACCTTTTGAACAACAAGGAAAGCAAAATTATTACCTGCCACTTAGGTAACGGCTCGTCAATTACCGCTACCGTAAACGGCAAGGCGGTTGATACGTCAATGGGCTTCACCCCGCAAGACGGTGTTCCCATGGGAACAAGAAGTGGCGCAATCGACCCAACTATCGTTCCTTATATCCAAAAAGTTAAAGGCATTTCTGCTGACGAGGCTGATAAACTTATAACTCAAAAGGGCGGTCTTTTAGGCGTTTCGGGCGTGTCAAGCGATTGCAGAGATATTAGAAAGGCTGCAAGCGAAGGCAACTACCGCGCTAAACTCGCGCTTGATATATTAAAACACAACATCAAAAAAATTATAGGCTCGTACGTTGCTGAAATGAACGGTGTTGACGCTATCGTGTTTACCGCAGGTATAGGTGAAAACGATAGAGCGCTCCGCGAAGAAGTTGCAGGCGAACTTTCATTTATCGGCGTTGATTTTGATAAGCAAGCAAACGACACTATTCCGTCAGGTACGGTTGGTGAGATTTCTAAACAAGGCTCGAAAGTAAAAGTTTACGTTATCCCAACCAACGAAGAATATATGATTGCGCTTGATACTCTTAACTTATCTAAATAATTTATAAGTAAATATCCACCAGTTCGGCTGGTGGATATTTTTATTTGGATTTATTTTTTTATATTAAAAAAACATAGGCGCACCTATGCTTTAATTTTTATTAAGTTTATATAAAACACCCTTTAAGGCGTTAGTTACAAGCAAGACAAGGCTCGCAAGGTCTTGCGGACAGCACTAACCTTTTTTGGTTGTGATGGTCGTAAGACCGTAGCAGAAACGCAGTATTGCGAAGTAAATAACGACTTAAAGTTTAAGGCGTCAGTTACAAGCATAACGAGGCTCACGAAAAAAGGCAGGATTGGATAGACCTTTTTGGTCATCCAAGTCTGCCTTTTGAGTAGTAACAAAGTTATGCGCCGTAAATAACGGATTAAAAACGTTCGTCAATAGTATAAGTATCAACAAGTTCCTTAACCGAATATTTCATATTTTCGGTTTCTTCGTAGGCTTCTTTGTAAAGACGGTCAAGAACGTTCCAGAAATTATTTTCGTTAATTTTTATAGGCTTTGCAATGCTTATTTGACCGTTTGAAGTTTTTTGAAGACCTTCTTCGTCCATAAGCCTTTCTTCGTATAGTTTTTCGCCGGGGCGAAGACCTGTGCACACGATATCAATATCAACGTTAGGCTCGTAACCAGAAAGCCTTACAAGATTACAAGCAAGGTCGTAAATTCTTACTTGCTCACCCATATCAAGAACGAATATTTGACCGCTTTTTGCAAACGCGCCAGCCTGCAATACCAAAGCAACGGCTTCTTGAATAGTCATAAAATATCTTACAACGTCTTTATGCGTAACGGTTACGGGACCGCCTTCTTCTATTTGTTTTTTGAATAAAGGTATTACCGAGCCGTTAGAACCTAAAACGTTACCAAACCTTACCGCCACAAACTTAGTTGATTTACTGTGACTGCCTATCGTCTGTATTATCATTTCGCAAATTCGCTTGGTTGCACCCATAATGTTTGTGGGGTTAACCGCCTTATCGGTAGAGATTTGAACGAAAGTTTCTACACCGAACTTGTCGGCACAGCGGGCTAAGTTGAGCGTTCCAAACACGTTGTTTTTAACGGCTTCGTTAGGGCTTGTTTCCATAAGCGGAACGTGTTTATGCGCTGCGGCGTGGAATACGATTTGCGGTTTATATTTAGTAAAAACGTTTTCCATTTTGCCCTTTTCACGTATGTTTGCAATAAGGGCAAGTATATCGCGATGTGGGTATTTACGTTTAAGTTCTTGTTCTATTTCGTAAGCGTTGTTTTCGTAAATATCTAAAATGATAAGTTGAGTGGGCTCAAAGGTTATTATTTGACGGCAAAGTTCACTACCTATCGAACCGCCACCGCCCGTTACCAAAACGACTTT
>JAZLBK010000033.1:0-13512 GCA_045613665.1 Christensenellaceae bacterium
TTTTTTTGCCGTTTTTACCGCTTGCTTAACGTCAACGGGCTTAATTTTCATATCAAGTTTCCAAAGCCTTGTGCTTGCTTGAAGGGCAAGCCCCAACTTGTTTTTGCCGGTATATAAAAGGTCGTAATGTTCTTTGCAAAAACCGTACTTATTTACCTTTTCACGCTCAGCGTCTTCCATAACTGCCTCGGATAAATAACTTTCAGCAATATCGCACTCAGTCTTTTTTTTAAGTTTACACATAGGGCATTCGCACTCGCCGTTAAAAAAACGCCAAATGTGCATAGTAGAAATATTGTACGCCATAAATTCCTCCGTTTTTTATATTTTACCATAGTTGGCGTATGAAATAAAGCGTTTTTTGTAAAAACTTAATAATTGACTTTAATATAATATTAGACTATAATATAGTTAGTATGAAATCAAATATCTTGTGTGAAATAAAAAAGGCTTTACCTTTAACTAACTTAAAATATATATTATTCGTAGTAATTGGGGCGGTTCAGTCAGCCATTTCGGTAGTGTTTGCGCTTGCAGTTAAAAACCTTATAAATACGGTTGAATACGGCGCTAATCGTCAAGAAATTATTATATCGGCAGTTTGGCTTATTGCCATAGTGTTTTTATCGTTTTTGCTGGGCGTTATAGTTAATTTACTTAACGACAATATCGTTACGCAAGCAGAATACAATCTTAAATCTCAAATTTCAAAAGAGTATTTAGGTAGCGGATATAAAAAATCTTCGGCACTTTCGTCGGGCGATTTAGTTACCCGATTTGAAGGGGATATATCAACGGTGGTTGGCGTTAGAATAAATTTAATACCAAATATCGTTTTCACTTTGGTTAGGCTTATAGCAACTATTATAGCCCTGTTCCTTTTACAGCCAACCTTTACCTTAATAGTTCTTTCGGTAGCAATTATCATAATAATAGGTTCGTTTTTCATAAGGAAAATCACTTATAAACTTCACAAAAAATCAAGGCAACAAAACTCACTGCAAAACTCTTATTTAGCAGAAGTTTCAAGAAATTTACTTGCCGTAAAAACCTTTAACGCAGAAGAACACGTTTTAGAAAAGTTAAACGGTAAATTTTCTTTATACAAAAGGGCAAGGCGCAATCAACGTTATTTTACGTCAGGCGTAAGTTCACTAATAAATTTATGTTTTACCGTGTTCTACGTAAGCGCGGTAATATTTGGCGTTTACGGTATTTATAAAGGCGTTAACGGTGTTGATTTCGGCGTTATAACCGCGCTACTTCAACTTGTGTTACAAATTAAAGCACCCGTTACGGGAATTAGCGGATTTTTTACCGCTTACGCTGAAATGGTAGTTGCCGGCGAAAGACTGTTCTCTATAATAGGCGATAGCGAAACGGAAAAAGTTTCAATTAGTTCGTTTGATAAAATCGCGTTTAATAACGTAAGTTTTAATTACGGTAGCGGTAACGTTTTAGAAAAGGTTAATTTTGAAATAAATAGCGGTGATAAAATTTTAATAAAAGGTAATTCCGGCGAAGGTAAAACTACGCTTATTAAACTTCTTGCCGGTCTTTATACGCCGAGTGAAGGAATAGTATCTATAACTTCTAACGGTGTAGAATTTGCGCCAAGCGAAGTTAAAGATTTGATATCTTTCGTTCCGCAAGGCAATATGATATTTAATGGCAGTATAAAAGAAAACGTCGTATTTAATTCAAAATACGACCAAGATAAATTTAATAATTCTATAAAACTGGCTGGGCTTAGTGACGTTGTTAAAAAGTACGGTGAAGATTACTCTTTAAGTGACGCTACTAATTTGTCGGAAGGTCAAGAACAACGCCTTGCTATTGCAAGGGCAATTTATAAAAACTCGCCTATAATTATTATGGACGAGCCTACTTCTTCGCTTGACGTTGATACCGAACTTGAATTTGCAAAATCGCTTTCTTCACTTAAAGGCGTAACGCTTATAATAATTTCTCATAAGCCTGCAATTTCAAAGTTTGTTGACAAAGTAGTTTGTATCGAAGGGGGAAAAGTTATTTAACTTTTTTGTCCTTATTAACGCTAATTACCGCCGATATAAGCAGGCTAACGTTAGCGCCGAGTATTATTCCTATAATTAAACCTGTAAAAAAATTCATACGAAAATTATTCCCCTAAGTACACTAATTTATACGCTTTAATATCAAGTTTTGACAATATTTTATTTGCAAGCATACTATTAAACGATTAGGGGGAACTAATTTGTCTTGCCTTGTTAAAGCCGAAGTTGATATTAGCAAAATAAAGGCTAACGCGCTCGCGGTTAAAAAACTAATCGGCGATAAAGTTAAACTTTCAGCAGTAGTTAAAAGTAACGCATACGGTCACGGTATAGTTAAAGTTTCTTCTTGCTTATATCCTTTGGTGGATAGTTTTTGCGTTTCAATGGAAAGTGAAGCGATTGATTTAAGAATTTCAGGCATTGATAAAGAAATTATTTTACTAACCCCGTCGCTATCAGGCGTAGAAAGGCTTATTTTTAACGGCGTTACTTTAACCGCAAGTAGCAAAGCGGAAGTTATATCTATTATTAAGGGCTGTGAAAGGGTTAATAAAGGGGCTAAAATCCACTTAAAACTCAATACGGGTATGAATAGGCTGGGCGCGTCAACCTTATTAGAAGTTGGCGAAATTATAAACGCTATTAAAGATAGCCCCGTAAAATTGACGGGGGCGTTGTCGCATCTTGGCGAAGTTAAAAACAAAAAATACCTTAACTTGCAGTATCAAAATTTTTTAAGGCTTACAGAACCTATTAAAAATTACGACGACAAGGTTTGTTTACACCTTTCTTCAAGCGGTGGCGCGTTACTTGGCGATAAATATTTGTTTTCAATGGTAAGAGTTGGGCTTATGCTATACGGTTATACTCCCTTTGAAACGGATAAAATAAAACTCAGTAAAGCAATGCGTGTTTACGCTAAAAATTTAGGTGTAAGAACTCTTAAAAACGAGAGATTTTTATACGGAGATAAAAGACGTAACGAAAAGGCGGTCACCTTACTTCGAGTTGGTTATGCCGACGGTTTTTTTAGAAGTATGGGCGAAATTTCGCCTATGTGTATGGATATATCCGGCGTGAAAGGGGCGTTTGAGGGCGATTACGTTCCTATAATGACTGACGCTTTAAGTTTATCAAAAAAATTAAAAACTATTCCTTATGAAGTGTTAACTTCGGTAACTAAAAGGGCAGAGTTTGTGTATTTGGAGTAAAAGTGAGAGTAATAGGCGGTAAAAACAAGGGCAAAAAACTGAAAAGTTTTGACGGGCAAGATATTCGCCCTACGGCTGATAGAGCGAAAGAGGCACTTTTTAATATTTTAAGCGATAGGATTTTAGGGTGTGATTTTTTAGACCTTTGTTCCGGCACGGGCAGTATGGGTATTGAAAGTTATTCTCGCGGAGCGAACTCGGTAACTTTCGTTGACGCAAGCGCAAAAAGTATTAAACTTACCAAAGAAAACGCCCTTTCAGTTGGACTTCAAGAAACTTTTATTCAGTCAACTGCAAAAGATTATCTTTTGCGGGCGGACAAGCAGTTTGATATAATATTTTTCGACCCGCCTTACTCCTTTACGCAAATAGAAGAAATTTTGAAGATAGTAAATGATAAAAAATTATTAAAAGACGATGGTCTTTTTATCTATGAAAGACCTTGCAAAAATGAAGTGACTGCGGTTTGCGGTTTTGAAATTTTACAAAGTAGAAAATACGGTATAGCAACTTTTGATTTTTACCGTAGGGAGGAAGTATGAAAAACGCAGTTTTTGCCGGAACTTTCGACCCCGTTACCAAAGGGCACGAGGCGGTTATAGAAAAAGCGTCTAAACTGTTTGATAACTTGACGGTTGCAATATGTATAAACCCCGATAAAAAAACCTTGTTTTCATTAGAAACAAGGCTGGAAATGTTAAATTCAGTATGTAAAAAATATAAAAACGTTAAGGTGTGCTACCACGAAGGGTGGTTGGTTGATTTAATGAAATCAGTAGGCGCAACTTATAACGTTAGAGGGGTTCGAAACGCTACCGACTATGAGTATGAAAACGGTATGCACTATTATAACGAGCAACTATACCCTGAAATAGTAACGCTATATATACCTTGTTCAAAAGACCTTAAAGAAGTTTCTTCAACCGCTGTAAAACGCGAGATAGAAAGTGGTAGTTTTGACCAAAGCCATATATCTAAAAGCGTAGCGGACATTATAAAAAAGCAAGGCAAATAATATAGCAAATTACAAACGCAATTATTGCTTGAACGAGTTTTCCTAAAACGAAAAAGGCGGTTTTTACTTTTGCTTTTTTCAAAAAGGCAAGCGATTGCATTATTACAGATATTCCGCCAAAAGTGATAATAAAATTAGTTAAAGATAGCGTAAGAGGGTTAGTTCCCATTACGGATAACGCCTTTGCACCTTTTGTAAATTCTATAAGACCAACCGAAACCGCTACGCTTTCTTCACCACTTAAAGATAGTGGTTTTATTATAAGGCTAATTAAAAAACTGATGGGGTAAAGTAGGTTAAAATCGTAAAGAATTTCGGAAATAACGTAAAATACGGCTACGAAACCGCCTACTACTAATACGGATATTACCGACGAGTATATCGAGTCGTACAGTATATTGTCGCTTTTATTATCACTTAATAAAATTTGGCTACTCGTGGGGTTTTCGTAAGCGTTTCTAAATATTAGTGCAGTAATTATTGCCGAAAGAACGTGAGTTATATAAATTATAAACCCCGAAATTTTACTTTCAAACATTGCTACACCCACCGCGCCTATTATAAAAAGTGGGCCCGACGTGGAACAAAGCAAACTCAGTCTTGACGCTTCGCCTTTACCTATTAGGTTGTTTTCAAAAAGGTCGGCGGTTAATTTACTACCTATCGGGTAGCCTGAAAGCATGCTCATAAAAAACACGTAAAGTGAAATTCCGTTTAGCCTAAAAACTTTTTCGGTAAATTTAGAAAATTTAGAAAACACGCACGATAAACTATTAGTTTTAGTTAGTATTGCGGTTAAAAAAAAGTACGGCAGTAGCGAAGGCATTACCGAAACACCCCATAGCAAAACGCCCATATATGTCGATTTTGAGTATTTTTCAGGGAAAATTGCAAGGGTTATAATTAAGAAAATTATAGTTAAAATTATAAGCAACTTAAATATCTTTGAGCCGTTTAACTTAAAGGTGTTTTTCATACTAAAATATATTAAAAAAGTGAAAATTTATGTATACGTTATTTGATACTATCGAACGAAAAACTGAAAATTCCACCCCTCTTGCCGAAAGGATGCGCCCCGTAACGCTAAAAGATTTTTTGGGGCAGGCGGATATTGCGTCTAACGGCAGTTTGCTAAAAAGGGCGATAATAACCGATAAACTTGGCAGTTGTATTTTTTACGGCCCACCGGGTACGGGTAAAACCACGCTTGCAAATATTATTGCAAACTCAACAGCCGGCAACTTCGTTAAGTTAAACGCGGTAACCAGTGGCGTTGCCGACGTTAAAAAGGCAATAGAAAAAGCAGAAGACGATTTGAATATATACGGTAAAAGAACGTATTTACTTCTTGACGAGTGCCACCGATTTAATAAAACGCAACAAGACAGTTTGCTACCAGCCATTGAAAAAGGCACGGTAATTTTTATAGGTTCAACTACCGAAAATCCCTATTCGGCAATGACGCCGGCAATTATTTCAAGGTGTAGGATTTTCGAGTTCAAAAGCCTATCAACCGAGATTATAAAAAACGCGCTCAAAAAGGCTGTTGCCGATAAAAAACGTGGATTTGGAAGTATGCAACTGCAAGTTGACGAAAATGCTTACGACCATATTGCTATAACTTCGGCTGGCGATTTAAGAACTGCGTACAACGCGTTAGAACTTGCCGTTTTGACAACGCCCGTCAATGAAGACGGAGTAGTTGTTATAACCTTAAAAGACGCAGAACAGTCTATTCAAAAAAAGGCGCTTTCTATTGACGAAAACGGCTATTACCACTTACTAAGTGCATTTTGTAAAAGTTTGCGTGGTAGCGATAGTGACGCCGCGCTCTATTACAGCCAACGCTTAATTTTGGGCGGTTGCGACCCTATGATAATTGCAAGGCGGTTAGTGGTTCACTCAGCCGAAGACGTAGGGCTTGCCGACCCGAACGCCTTAGTCGTTGCGACAAGCGCTATGACTGCACTACAAAACATAGGTCAACCCGAAGGGTTAATTCCGCTATCCGAGGCTATAATTTACGTGTGTGAAACGCATAAATCAAATTCGGTAATAACGGCAATGCAATTAGCCAAAGAGGCTGCCGAAAAAGTGCGTGACGACGAAATTCCACCATATCTAATCAATCCCTCGTATTTAAGTGACGAAGGCAAGAAGAAAAGTGCAGAATATAAATATCCGCACGACTACGGCGGATACGTTAAGCAAACTTATTTACCTAAAAAACTTGAAGGGCAAGTGTTTTATAAGCCGTTAAACAACGGTTTTGAAAAAGAGGTTGCAAATATTCGCACAGAAAAAGGTAAAAGTTAAAATTTTTAGTATTGACTTATTTGTAAATAAGTAATATAATATATATAATTGTAAAATTTTGCAAAAATAATAGGAGAATTATGGAAGTAGTAAACGAAAAAGAGAAATCCCTTTCCTTCGTCGATTTTTTAAGCGTTTTAAGAGGTGGCTTAATTTGGGTTATCGTAATTACACTTTTGTGTATGTTAATAGGCGGTGCCTATGCGTTTTTATTTAAGAAAACGACTTATACTGCTAAACTCAACGCAATGATTTACGTTGAAACGTATATCGACCCAACTACAAAAGAAGAAGAGTCCGTTTTAGAGCACACGCGTTTCCAATACGCTGCGTTACTTACTGAAAAATGTAGCGCAATTATAATGAGCAACAGCGTTCTTAACGCTTGTGGCGGTCAAATTAAGGGTGGTATGTCGGTAGTTCCAGAAGAAGAGCAACCTTTCTTCACCATAACTTACACTTATAGCCAAAAGGGTGGGGACGTTCTTAAAACTAAAGAACAGGTTGCCGAAACTCTTAATAGTTTCGTTGAAGACGCTATCGAATACGTAAACGCTAATGCGGACGTGTATCCTTGGCACGCGGGCAAGATATTTATCTTCTCGCCAGCACAAGCGAAAGACGTTACTGCGGCAACGAACAAAACGGGAGTTATTGCTATTTCTTTCATAATTGGTTTAGTTTTATCAGTAGTTTTCGTACTTATCAAAAACTCTTTTGACGATACTATTAAAACGAAAGAGCAAATCGAGGCAATTACCGGTAGCCAAATTATTGCTACTATTGATATCACGAATAGCGAAACGGTGCAAAAAGTTGCCACCGCCGAAGTAAAGGAGGGCAAGTAATATGTTATTTAAGAAAAAATCGGTTGACAATTCTTTTGAAAACATAGTGCCCAAAATCGTAGTAGGTAAAAAGTTTGGGCTTAGCGAAAGTTATTATAGGCTTAAAGACAATATTATTTACTCGTCTGACAACGGCAAGAATAAAGTTTTCCAAATAGAATCTGCTGTGTCTGGTGAAGGTAAATCTACCGTTATTTCAAACACCGCGGTTGCGCTTGCAAAAAGCGGTAAAAAAGTAATTGTTGTAGACCTTGATTTTAGAAGACCTAAAATTCATAGAATTTTTGAAGTTCCTAACCTTTCGGGTATTACCGAATATATGCTTGGCGAGTGCGACCAAAGCGCGCTTATTAAAAAGACCAAGTACGGCGTTGACGTTATAAACCGCGGTAAAGCGGCGCATAACGCGTCAATCATATTTACGTCGGATAAATTCAAACAAATGATTGAAGACTTAAAGAAGGACTACGATTTAGTTTTGTTTGACTGTCCGCCCGTATTACTCGTTTCCGATTATATTCACTTTTCAAAACTTAGCGATATGGTTATTTTCGTTGCGTGTGCAGGCACTACTTCGCGCGCTCAACTTAAAGATGCGTACGCTTTAATAAAACAATGCAACCCTAACATTTTAGGAACTGTTATGACTTATAGAAATCAAGGTAAGTTCTCTTTAAGATACGGTGGCTACTATAACACCAGTTATTACCGCAACTTAAAAAATCATTACTCGCAGGAGAAGTAATCTATGCTTGTGGACGTTCACTCGCACATCTTACCGTTTGTTGACGATGGGAGTGATTCCTTTGAAAAGTCGGTTGAACTTATTAAAAATTGCGTGCAAGACGGCGTTTCTAAAATCATTTTAACCCCACATTACAAACGCGGAGTATATCAAACTGAAAAGGATAAACTTAAACTTAGGTTTAACGATTTTTGCGCTGAGATTAAATCAAGGGGAATTGATGTAGAACTTTATCTTGGGCAAGAAATATTTTGTGATAATAGCATTTATGAGTTAATCAAAAATAAAGAAGTTTTAACCATAAACAACACGCAATACGTTCTTTTAGAGTTTGATTATTTCAATACTACCGACATATTAGATTATGCCTATAACGTAAGCCAAATGGGTTACGTTCCAGTTATCGCGCATATTGAAAGGTATCGCTATCTTGATGCGGATACGCTTATTGATTTGCATCAAATGGGTGCTTTAATTCAAATAAACGCGTCAAGCGTAGTTGGGGAATACGGAACTAAATTTCAAAAACGCGTATTTGCAGCAATAAAAAGCGGTCTTGTAAACTTTGTTACTACCGATATTCACGCCGATAGAGAAGTTTCGCTTAAATCGGCGTATGACGTTGTTTGTAAAAAGTTTAGTAAACGCGTGGCAGACGATTTATTTATAAATAATTCGCAAATATTTTTCGACTAAAACAGTAGTTAATTTTAACTCAATAACAGTAATGAAATTAAAAACGCCTAATTGCTTGCAAATCGTGGCGTGTTTGTTTATTATTTATATTAAGGACTTATAATAATGTATAACAAATTAGCACTACTTAACGAGATAAAACTATATATTCCTTACGACGAAAGGCTTTCTAACCAAGACAAAGAAAGGCTACTTGGTTTAGATTGTAATTTTGAAACGGAGTGGGCTAAGGTCGTTTACGATTATTTTTATTCGCATTTAAGCGAAAGTGGTGAAATTATTTCACTAAATCAATTTTTATTAAATAACGAGCAGAATAAAGACTATTATAAAAAAGTTGAAGAACTTTTTATATCCAACCTATTAAAAATTCAAAAACCCTTGTTTTTTTTCGACGTTGACAACACCCTTACTAACTGGGGTGAATTAAGCAAACAAAAAATAGATTTTATAAAGAACTTTCCTAAAAAGGATAGAATTATTTTAACTACGGGTAAAACCTACGATTCTATATTAACGGTTGTTAAAGATTGCGGTTTAGAAGATAATTATGCAAGTTGTCTAAACGGTTCGGTTTTAGTGGAAAAGGGAAAGTTTAAGGTGCTTGAAAAGATAGGCGAAATTAGTAAAGAGATAGTTAAGTATTTTGAAAACGCGCCGTTTGACACCGTAGTTTATTACGACGATTATATTAGGCTTTTAAAAACGCTAACTCAAAAAAATTACAACTTTTTGACAACGTATACCGAGAAATACGTTAAAGAAGAAAATATTGATTATAGTAAAGTTGTAAAGGTATTGTCGTTTATTGACGAAGGTGAAACTGAAAAAGAAGAAATAGTTAAAAATGTTGTTAAGAATTACCCAAATTTAGTTTGTATGAGAACTTCCAAGCAAACTTATGAAATTCTTAATAAAAATCAACATAAAGGCAACACCGTAAAAATTATTTCTAAACTTATGGGCAACCATTACCGCGCTACAATCGGCGTGGGTGACAGTATGAACGACAGCCCGCTATTAAGCCACGTTGGAAAGCCGTACGTCGTTTCTACCGCGTCTTGTGAACTTAAAAGTTTTAATTATGAAATTTTAGAAGACGACCGTGACGTAGACCTTGTAAATTTAATTAAATATTACACTAAGGGGGAAAAGTATGAATAACAAGTTAAGCGACGCTATGGCGTTGATTATGCCGATATTAGGCGTAGTAATAACCATTTTTGCCGATATTGAAGACAAGGTAACTAAGTGGGTGTTATTAACTATTTTGTTGGCGTTTGCGATAATTTACTCTATATATTCCACGCTTCAAAGAAATAAAAACATATCTAACACCCAAGTTATCGATAAAAGTAGGCGTTATATTAAATACCTTATGAAACTTGTAAAAACTAACGCAAAAGTTATGGCGAAAGATTTTAATCTTACGGAACTTGCGGAAACTCAAAAGAAAATTAAGGTAGTTACTAAAAAAATTAACCGTTCCTACACGTTTAATCGTAAACAAGAACTTGAAAGTTTAATTAAAGAGAAAAACGAGTTATTAGATAAATATTACGACCAAAGCCACGGCTATGCCGACGCGGAAATACTAAACGCCAACAAGCCCGTTAAAAAGATGTTAAAATTAGCAACCTACGAAGAATCGCAAAAGGTGTTTAATTTGATTTACGGCACGGTTAAGGATATGGAGCGCATTTTATTGCAGTTAGAGCAACACGAATTGCGCGTTAAACTTGGCGAATACGTAGTAAAATACAGCACTGACATTGATAAAACTATCCACGCCTACGTAGATTATCTTGGTTGGACTTACGTTTTACTGGATAAAAACAAAAAAGGTTTTCAAGCAATACAAAACGGCTTACATTTAATTGATTATAAAATAAACGTAAGTAAAGCGGGGCACGAAAAATACTGTGAACTTAAAAAGGCTGGCGAAGAAATTCCCGCTACAATCTTAAAAGAACACGTAGATTATTGCGAATACACTCTTCAAAAAGCGCGCGCTTTACGTCACCTTGGCACTACCTATTATACCTACCGTTCGTTTAAGGAAAATTTTGTAAAAGAAACTTTCAAAAAGGAAGAACTTCACAAAAAAGGCGTTTGGAATTTTGAAAACACGGTAAACCCTTACGTTAAGTATAAACTTGCAGAGGGGCTTAATTTGTTGCAAGAAGAAAGCGTTATAGAATATTTTAATGAAACCATTGAAAGACAAAAAACTTATTCTAAAATGGTGTTTGGTATAAAGTATAACGACCTTTTATACGATTATTACGTTGCCATTTATAAAAACATACAGTCGGTTGAAACTTACGTTAGAATTAACGAACAATTAAACCTTTTAGACGAGGAGATTAAAAAGTCCGGGTTTGACGACAATCATCGTCTTATCAAAATACTTACTCTTAAAAACCAACTTAAACATAAAATTTACAACCAGCAAGACGAGGCTGGCGCAAATATCGAAAAGGTTGACGATATGAACAAACTTCTTGCTAAAGACCTTAAAACCATAGAGTCCGTACTTAATCAAAACATTTATTTTGACGAGGCAATGGAAGTTTACGTTTGCCAAAAAATTAGAAAACTGTATACCGATATTGAAAAGGTTTTCGATAATTAAATAGATAAGTTTAATAAAAAACTCTCGCTTATGCGGGAGTTTTTTTATGATTAAAATTGGCAATAATAGGCTTATGAGTAAAATTTTAGGCTTAGCGCTTGGCGGTGGCGGAGCAAAAGGGCTTTTTCACGTGGGGGTATTAACCGCGTTTGAACGTTACGGTATAAAATTCGGCGCGGTTGCCGGCACGAGTATAGGTAGTATAGTTGGTGCTTGTTACGCGCTTAATTATTCTTCAAAAGATATGCTTGAACTTATAAAGGAACTTGGGGCGTATAAACCGTCTTTTTATATAAACGCCAAAATCAAGGGAATTTCGCTCGAAAAAATTATTGAAAGAATACTTGGCGAAAAGTATTTTTGCGACCTTAAAATCCCATTTACAGCCGTTGCAACGAATATAGATAGCGGGCGTGACGAATATTTGTCAAGCGGAAATTTATGTAGGGCGCTATCCGCGTCATCAACCATAGTTCCTATATACGAGTACGTAAAAATCGACGGCAAAAGGCTGATTGACGGGGGATATACTAATTTAGTTCCCGTAAAAGCTGTAAAAAACTTAGGTGCTAAAAGGGTGCTTGCAATCAATTTAAGCGCAAACGAAAATACCAACGTAAACGGAGTTAAACTTTTAGATAAAGTTTATCCCTTTCATAAAGTTAAAGTAGGCAGTAGAACTGCCGAAAAAGAGTGTGCCGACTGTCTTTTCGAGCCAAACTTAAAAGGTTATACGATGGCGTCGGTAAACAAGTTTGACGATTTGTACGAACTTGGCTACGAATACGCCGTTAAAAATATAAACGAGGTTAAGGAAAAACTAAAAATTAAAAACATACCTTAAAAGAATTTAGCATAATTTATTATAAGTATGAAAAATTTATTTAGGTGGATTGCCGGCGCGCTTTGTTTAACTACGGTTATAATTTCACCGCTTTTAATAAAATCAAATAAAGTTAAAAGCCAAACTAACTCGGTTATTTTAACAGTTTGGCACGTTGACGGGTTCGAGGGTGGAAAGGGCAGTAGATACACCTTTTTAAGAGATGCGTCAACCGAATTTTCACGGCTAAATAAAGGGGTTTATTTGCTTGTTAGCAGTTATTCAATTAAGGGTGCTAACGACCTTTTAAGCAAGGGTAAACACCCAGATATTATATCTTTCGGCGGTGTGGGATTAAACCTACAAAATTACGCAAAAGAACTTAGATTTTCGGGGTTTGACGGGGGCGTGGTAGGTAATAAACGCTATGCAATAAGTTATATTAAAGGCGGTTATTTCGTAATAAAAAAGGGACAGGGCTCGTCAAACGTTATAATTTCAAAAGGCGAGAACGTTACGCCTGAAATTGCAACGCTGTTTTCAGGCGAAAAAATAAGCGGTTACACCTTAAAATCACCACTTGACGCGTACAGCACGTTTTTATCTAAAAAAGACGCAACTTTAATAGGAACGCAAAGAGATATTGAACGGTTGACTTCAAGAGGGGAAAGTTTTACGGCTAAACTTATCGAAAATTACTCTGACCTTTATCAATATCTTTCGCTAACTACGAGCAATAAAAATAGCGAATATTACGCTAATAGGTTTATAGAATTTCTTTTAAGCGAAAAAATTCAAAGTAAAATACCCACGCTAAAAATGTCGCCTGTAAATATAAGCGGACTACAACAAGATAGCGAATATTTAACGGCAATTGAAAACGCCAAGGTAAGATATACCTATTCTCCATTTTCCGCAAAAGGAAATATGGCGCTTGCGTGTGAAAAAGCACTTAGCCTAATAAAATCGGGTGAAGATTATAATGAAATTATAAACTTTATCAAACAGTTGTAAAAAAGTTATAAATATAGTAAAATAAAGGAGGTAGGCGATGACAAATTTAGATTGTTACGCTTTCATTATAGAAAAACTTGACGGTATCACCGTTTATAAAGACAAAAATATCGGTGCTTTATCGCGATACAAAACGGGTGGAAACGCCGACTTGTTAATCGTTCCTAATACGG
>JAZLBK010000034.1:0-3054 GCA_045613665.1 Christensenellaceae bacterium
CAAGTATCTGGGCTTTATAGAATTATGCCTAAAATTTAAGGAGTGATTATGAATAACAAAATGACGCTTACATTTTTATCAATATCAGAAAACGAAGCATTTGCGCGCAACGTAATTGCGTCGTTTATGCTACCGCTTAATCCCACTCTTTCTGAAATATCAGACGTTAAAACCGCGGTTTCCGAAGCGGTTACGAACGCTATCGTTCACGGATACCCCGACGTTGTTGGCGAAGTTTCCCTTCAAGCCGAAATAATTGATAACAGCGTACATATAGAAATTAAAGATTGCGGTGTTGGGATTGATGACGTTGACCGTGCGCTTGAACCGTTTTTTTCTACGAAAAGCGAAAGCGAAAGGTCGGGTATGGGCTTTACGATAATGCGTTCATTTATGGATAAAATTACCGTAAAATCCGCACAAAACGTGGGAACTACTATAATAATGAGTAAGACAATAAATCCTAAAATCGCCGATTAAGGGGGCGAAAATGCTTACGCGCGACGAGACGTTACGGCACATAAGAAAAGCAAAACTTGGAGATAGTGAAAGTAAGCAAATTTTAATTACTGAAAACGTTTTATTAGTTAAAAGTATAGTGTATAGGTTTAGAAATAAAGGCGTTGATTTTGACGATTTGTTTCAACTTGGCTGTATGGGGTTACTTAAAGCGGTGTATAATTTTAACGAGAGTTTCGACGTTATGTTTTCGACTTACGCCGTCCCTATGATTGTAGGCGAAATAAAACGGTTTTTGCGTGACGATGGCGAAATTAAAGTGTCAAGAATTATAAAATATAACGCTCATAAAATTGCTAAATTTAGTGAAAGTTATCAGGTTAAACACGGCTTTGAGCCTACCGTTGAAGAAATTTCGTCAGCGATAGATATACCAGTTGAAGACGTTGTTTTAGCACTTGATTCTAACAAAATTACTATGTCGCTTTACGATAGCGTTGATGACGGGCAAGATAAAACTCAAAGCCTTATTGAGAAAATTCCGTCGCCAGAAACGGAAGATGATAGGGTGGAAAAATTATATATAAAGCAGTTACTTTCAACACTTCAAGAACGCGAAAAAAAACTTATAATTTTAAGGTATTTTAGAGACAAAACACAAGGGGAAGTAGCGTCTATTTTAGGTGTTTCGCAAGTTCAAGTATCACGGCTTGAAAATAAAATTCTTAAAAAATTAAAAGACAAAGCAAAATAGAACCGTAGTTAAAAACTGCGGTTTTTTAATGTTTTTTGAATTATTTTCTAAATTGTGCAAATAATTAAATTATGAAAAAAAGCGTTGAGTTTTTAACCGAAAACGAAAGGGAAACAACCCCGCGTGAAACGGTTTATAGTAGGTGTAAAAATGACTGGAAAAAATAAAGAAAACACTAACAAAAAATATTTGGAATTCGTGTCAACGATATGCCCTAAAACCAACGAGCCTTTAACCTTGTTTAGAGCGTTTTGGGTAGGTGGTGTAATTTGCTTAATAGGTCAATTTATTAGGTATATATTGCTTTTTGCGGTAGGGCTTTACGGTGACGAACTTGCGAGCGTAACGAGTATGATTATGATATTTTTAGGCTCGTTTTTAACCGGTTTAGGCGTTTACGACAGAATAGGTAAATACGCCGGTGGTGGTTCGATAGTTCCTATAACTGGTTTTGCAAACTCGGTTGTGTCGCCCGCAATGGAATTTAAGAGCGAGGGCTACGTTTACGGCTTGGCGGCAAAAATGTTCACGATAGCAGGACCTATAATCGTTTTTGGCGTAATAGGTAGCGTTGCAACGGGCTTAATTTATTATATATTAGGGTTGTTTGGGGTGATTGCATGAGTAACGATTTTAGAACTATATATTTCAAAAATAAACCGTCAATTATCTCAACTTATTCGGTAGTAGGGCCGAAAGAAAAGGGTGGACCGCTTGGAAAGTGTTTCGACACCGCGCTTGACGACGATAGATACGGTGAAAGCACCTATGAAAAAGCCGAAAGCAAAATGCTTTCAACAGCAATAAAAAAAGTTATTAAAAAAGCAGATAGTAATGAAAACAAAGTTGACCTAATGATTTCAGGCGACTTGTTAAATCAAATTATTTCGGCAAGTTTTTCGGCAAGGGATTTCGATATCCCGTTCTTAGGGCTTTATAACGCTTGCGCCACCGTTTGTGAAGGGTTAATTATAGGCTCAATGGCGGTTGACGGCAACTTTGCTAACAACGCGGTTGTGAGTGCGGTAAGTCACTTTGCAACCGCAGAAAGGCAGTATCGTTACCCCTTGGAACTCGGTTCGGTACGTCCACCGCAATCTCAATGGACTGTTACGGGCTGTGGTTCGTATTTTTTAAGTAAAAATCGCAAAAATTGCCCACATATAACTTCCGCAACAATAGGAAAAGTTGTCGATTTTGGCGTGACTGACGCGAACAATATGGGCGCTGCAATGGCGCCGGCAGCGTGTTCTACAATTTCACTTCACTTAAAGGCAACTAACACTAAACCCGAAGATTACGACCTTATAATTACCGGTGATTTAGGCGCGCTTGGAAGTAGGATATTAAAGCACCTTTTGAAAAAACAGGGTATAGACGTTGACTCTAACCACGTTGACTGCGGAGAACTTATTTACACTATTGACGAAAAGGTTTATCAAGGCGGTAGTGGTGCAGGCTGTTCGGCAAGCGTTTTTGCAAGTTACGTTTACCCAAAACTAAAAAATAAAGAATTAAACCGCGTTTTGTTTGCGCCGACGGGCGCTCTTTTATCAACGGTTTCTACCCAACAAGGAGAATCGATTCCGGGTATTTGCCACGCGGTTTGTGTGGAGAGTAGTGATGATTGACGTTTTATTAGGTTTTTTGAAAGCCTTTTTAGTAGGTGGTGCAATATGCACGATTGCTCAATTGATTATAAATAAAACTAAACTAACCGCGGGTAAAATTTTAGTTTTTTTTATGCTTGGCGGTTTGGTTTTGCAAGCATTAGGCTTGTATAAATATTTGGTCGACTTTGCAGGTGCGGGCGCAACCGTGCCTATAAGCGGTTTTGGATA
>JAZLBK010000035.1:0-4644 GCA_045613665.1 Christensenellaceae bacterium
ACCGTCCGGTCTAACGCCGTTGTTGGTAATTTTCGCTCTTACCTTTTCTTTGGTAATGTAATATAAACTGGCTTTAATTTCTCTTGCCATATCGGGGAAGATTTCGGCAAAATGCTCTAAACAGTCTTTTTCAACTTCGTCTTGACGTTCTTGACGAACTTGTCTATCAAAAGTATCAAGCGCAAAGTCGAGTTTTTCGCCAGCGTAGGCGCGAACTTCGTTATCGAGGTCTTCTGGAATTTTATATAAATTCATTTGAAGTTTTTCTTTACCGCAAACCTTTACGATTTCTTCAATGAAAGCGCATTGACGCTTAATTTCTTCGTGGCCGAACAAAATCGCTTTAATCATTTGCTCGTCTTCAATTTCCTTAGCACCCGCTTCAACCATCATAATCGCGTCTTTGGTTCCTGAAAGGTATAAACTAAGTTCACTTTCTTCACGGCCTTTAACGTCAGGATTGATAACGTATTCGCCGTTAATCATACCAACGTGAACGGAACCGGTAGGACCTTGCCAAGGAATATCCGAGATAGAAAGCGCGATTGAACTACCAAGCATAGCAATCGGTTCGGGTGAAACGTCAACGTCAACCGATAAAGCGGTTGCTACAACGGTAACGTCGTTAAAAATACCCTTGGGGAAAAGGGGACGAATAGGTCTATCGATAAGCCTTGAAGTTAAGATAGCCTTATCGCTTGCTCTACCCTCTCTCTTTTTGAAACCGCCGGGAATTTTACCAACGGCATACATTTTTTCTTCATAGTCCACGCTTAAAGGGAAGAAATCCATACCTTCTCTTGCGGTGGGAGCCATAGTAACGTTCACCATAACCACCGTTTCACCGCATCTAATTAAACACGAGCCGTTGGCTTGTTGAGCGTACTTGCCTACTTCAACGGAAACTTCTCTTCCGCCGATTTCAGTTTTGAAAACCTTAAAATTTTCTAACATTTTACTCTCCTTATATACTCATTAACTCTATAAAATTTTTACGCAAACGCGCGTAAAAACAGTAAGTTTCAACACAAAAAAACCCTTTCTTAAAATTGAAAAATGGGGAGTATAGCGATACACCCCCACATTTTATTATTTTCTAAGACCAAGTTTAGCAATAAGCGTTCTGTACGCTTCGATATCTTTGGATTTAAGGTAATCCAAAAGACCTTTTCTCTTACCAACCATTTTCATAAGACCACGTCTTGAATGATTGTCTTTATGGTTTTGTTTAAGATGTTCGTTAAGGTGGTTAATTCTTTCGGTTAAAAGCGCAACTTGCACTTCCGCAGAACCGGTGTCACCATCGTGAGTTTTGTAAGTTTCAATAATACTTGTTTTTAATTCTTTTTCCATTTCAATTTATCCTCCATTATGGAAATTATTTCGCTTAAAACCGAGCAATGCGTAGAGTATTCGCGAAAACCCAGTAAAAAGTCTACGATTATATTATCATATAATTTTTGAAAATGCAAACGTTTTTATATAATTAACCGAAAAACTTATTCTTTTCGTCTATTATTTTGTCAATTTTTTCTATATACGTTTTAACGTCCTTAGGCGCGCCGTACCTTTCTATGCGATTTTCACTTAAAAACACGCGCTTTGAAACGGCGTTCGCTCCGCAAGCCGGATTGTCGCTATTTTCTTCCATTACGTCGATATTGTAAACGCACTCTTTATTAGGTTTAGAATATCCCGTATTTTCAAGATTTTCAGCGGCGTATTTTTGGCGGTATAAGTAATAAGGTCTATACCCCGCGTTTTTAAGCGCGGTGTGAGAATAGTCTATCATTTGGTCGATATAGTCTACCTCTAACCTATCCGTTTCCGTTTTAAGTTTAGCGCCTTTTTTAAGGCATAGCGTATGAACGGTTATATTTTCGGGGTTTAATTTTATAGCCGTATCCACCGTATATTTATAATCTTGTAAACTTTCGCCTAAAAGCCCTGCAATTATATCGCAGTTTATTATAAAACCGTAACTTTTAACGAGTTCAAACTTTTCTATAACGTCGCTTGCGGTATGCTTTCTACCTATTAGTTTAAGCGTTTTATCTAAAAACGTTTGCGGATTTACGCATACGCGCGTTACACCTGCATCTTTCATTATTTGAAGTTTATTAGGCGTAATAACGTCGGGTCTTCCAGCCTCTACGGTAAATTCTACACCCCTTTGAACGACCTTATTTATTGCGGATAAAATCTCGGTAAAATGCTCGTCGCTTAACGCTACGGGCGTACCACCGCCAACGTAAACGCTACGAACTTTTTGCGTTTTACCGCTTAGCGCGGTTATTTCTTTTACAAGCGCGTTTTTATATTCTTCGGCATACTTAGTTTTTCCTATTTCTTCTGAAATAAAAGAACAGTAAGCGCACCTTGACGGGCAAAACGGAATTCCCACGAATAAGCCCGAATAGTTTGAGTTTTTATCGTAAAGCCCCTCTTGTGTTTGCAAAATTTCCTTTACGAGTTCAATCTTTTTATCAAAAACGCCGAATACCGTCTTAAATTCCCGTTCAAAATTTTCGCCTAAATCTCTCGCCATTTTTACAGGTCTAATACCCGTAAGTGCACCCCATTTAAGTTTTATATTAAAATGGCTTGAAAGGGCGTTATACAAGCAAAGTTTAGAAAACCGCTTTTCGTAACGCTTTTTATCTAAAAAATCCTTAGGCGTATGATAATTTTTAGCCGAATATTTCTCGCCGTTTATTATAACGGTATCTATATACTCGCCGTTATTACCCTCTTGAAAATGCGAAATTTCAAGACCCTTTCCACTTGAAAACATATAAACTACTTCTTCAAGTTCTTTTTTATAATCTTGCCTATTAGTTTCAATCATAAATAACGCTTAATATATCCATTTATAGGATTAGAATTTCTTTCTTTATAAACGGATGTTTTACTGCCGTGCCCAGAATATAAAACGCAACCGTCGTAACTTAAAAGTTTTTGTGCCGAACGGCAAAGCGCGGTTATATCTCCACCCGGAAAATCCACCCTACCAAAACTACCGTCAAACAGTACGTCGCCACAAAAAAGCATATCGTTAATTTTATAGGTAACCCCGCCTTTGGTATGCCCCGGCGTATCTATAACTTCTACTTCAATTTCGCCAAATTTAAGCGAATCACCGCCCGATAAGGCGGTTTTTACCTTGAACGGCTTTACAGTAAAGCCAAACGCTGACGATAGGTTAAGGCTATCGTCATAAATCGCGTCAAGGTCGTTTTTGCCGATATAAACGTCTGCCCCGCGCTCGTAGAACTTGTACGCGCCTAAAATATGGTCAAAATGCGCGTGAGTAAGCAAAACGGCTTTTATCTTAAAGCCGTTTTTAAGTTCTTCCATTAGTAAAAAACCTTCGTCACCACCCACGTCTATCGCGATGGCATCACCCGATTTTTCATCTACTAAAACGTAACAGTTTGTTGAAAGTTCCCCTACGGGATAGGTAAATAATTTCATATTAGTTATTATTTCTAAACACGTCTATAACGCTACTATCGGCGCTTATTTGCTTAACGAAAGCGTCAAGGTCTTCTTTTTTGTTAATTTTAAGTGTAATGTCAACTATTGCAACGTGCTTTTTATTGTCAACACGCCCGTTAATTGCAAGTATGAACATATTGTATTTTGAACAAGCGTTCGATACGAGCGCTAAAACGCTTGCGTCTTCTCTTGCGGTTATTCTTAAACCTACCGTATAACCGTCGTCGCCTGCCTTACCCGTCCAAGTAGCCTCTAAGAACCTTGCAGGGTCTTCTACTTGCATATTAGGACAGTCGCACCTATGAACGACAACGCCTCTCCCCCTTGAAACAAAGCCAAGTATTTTATCGCCGGGCACGGGGTTACAACAACGCGCAAACCTTATAAGCAAACCGTCAACACCCTTAATCATAACGTCGCCCGTTGAGTGAATTACTTTTGAAGTTATTCCCGTTGGGTAATGATTCATTTTTGGTCGGCGTTCTTTATTGTGGTAATCAATAAGTTTTACAAGTATTTGATTAACCGTTACCGCGCCGGAACCAACGGCTATATACATTTCGTCTTGCCCGGAAAAAGATAATTTTTCCGAAAGTTTATTAAAGTTTTCTTTGGTTAAAATTTCGCCGAAATTATAACCTTTATTTTTAGCCTCCGCCTCTAACATTTGCTTGCCGAGTTTAATCATATCGTCAGCCTTTTCTTTCTTGTAAAAGGCTTTGATTTTAGCGCGCGCCGCATTAGTTTTTACAAACTTTAACCAGTCCCACGACGGGCCGTTACTCGTGTTAGAAGTAATAATTTCAACGATATCGCCAACTTTAAGCAAGGTTGTTAAAGGCACCATTTTACCGTTAACTCTCGCGCCAACGCAACGGTTTCCTACCGCCGTGTGTATGCGATAAGCAAAGTCAACGGGCGTACTGTCCTTAACCAAACTTATAACCTCGCCCTTTGGTGTAAACACCAAAAGTTCGCTGTTATAAATATCGCCTTTAAGCGATTCTAAAAACTCTTTACTGTCTTTAAGTCCGCCCTGCCACTCCATAACTTCCCTTATCCACGAAAGCCTTTTATCGAAGTTGTCGGACGAGTTTTTATTTTCTTTATACTGCCAGTGCGCCGCGATACCGTACTCGGCAGTAT
>JAZLBK010000036.1:0-5053 GCA_045613665.1 Christensenellaceae bacterium
CTAGGGTGTTACACATAATAGTAGGGTAGCCGAGTTGTTTCATAAGTGGGGTAGTGAATTGATAGAAAGTATCGCTTAAAATAACTACTTGCGTTATTTTGCGAAGTTCGTCTAAAAACTCTTTAGCGCCGTCAAGTGGTGAAATTGTCGAAATAACATCTTGAATTTCTTTAAGACCCAAACCGTGTTCTTTTAAAATATTTATACGGTATTTCATAAGTTTATCATAGTCTGGTTCTTCTCTCGTGGTAATTTTAAGTTCTGGGATATTAGTTGCTTCGGCAAACGCTATCCAAATTTCAGGAACTAAAACACCTTCTAAATCTAAACAAACAACGTTCATATCGTTACTCATATTAACTCTCCTTGTATGGCTACCATTATATAAAAAATCGATAGCCTTGTCAATCGTTTTGGAGAGTTGGCGGTTTGAAAATGCTATAAGCCTAAATAATTTTGTAAAAATTATTGGTGTTATCGTAATTTTGCGTGCAATAAACGTTCTATTATAGTTTAAGTACAAAATGGTTTGGAGAAAATATTAAATAACAATAAAAAACCTTGCCGGGTGGCAAGGTTTTTTTATTATTAAAATTTAGGTAATTTATCAAGCGCAACTTTAATTTCTTCATCGCTTGGCGTATAGTCTTGCATTTGCCCGTCGTTAAACTTTTGATAAGCGTACATATCAAAGTAACCCGTACCAGTCAAGCCGAAAAGTATAGTTTTTTCTTCGCCCGTTTCTTTGCATTTAAGAGCCTCGTCAACCGCAACTTTTATTGCGTGCGCGCTTTCTGGTGCGGGGAGAATTCCTTCAACCCTTGCAAACTGCTTAGCAACTTTGAAAACTTCCGTTTGAGTAACCGAAGTTGCCTCCATTAAGCCTTGGTCGTAAAGTTCGGAAAGCGTTGAAGTCATACCGTGGTATCTAAGTCCGCCAGCGTGACTTGCCGCAGGTATATAACCGCTACCCAAGGTATACATTTTAGAAAGCGGGCAAACTTTACCCGTATCGCAGTAGTCGTATGAGTAAACGCCACGCGTTAATGTTGGGCAAGAAGACGGTTCAACCGCTATAAAGCGATAGTCTTTTTTGCCTTCTAACTTTTCAGCCATAAATGGCGCAATAAGACCGCCAAGGTTAGAACCACCACCCGCGCAACCTATAATAATATCGGGAGAAACGCCGTATTTATCAAGCGCGGTTTTGGATTCTAAACCTATAACCGACTGATGAAGTAATACTTGGTTGAGAACGCTACCTAAAACGTAGCGATATTCGGGATTATTTACGGCAACTTCAACCGCCTCACTAATAGCGCAACCCAAAGAGCCGGAAGTTCCTGGGAATTCTTCGTTAATTTTTCTGCCTATTTCAGTATTCATAGACGGCGACGGTGTAACCGACGCGCCGTACGTTCTCATAACTTCACGCCTAAACGGTTTTTGTTCGTAAGAACATTTTACCATAAATACGTTACATTCAAGGTCGAAATACGAACACGCCATAGAAAGTGCAGTTCCCCATTGACCAGCACCCGTTTCAGTAGTAACGCCTTTTAAGCCTTGCTTTTTAGCGTAATAAGCCTGAGCAATGGCTGAGTTGAGTTTGTGCGAGCCCGACGTGTTGTTTCCCTCAAACTTATAATAAATTTTAGCAGGGGTTTGAAGTGCTTTTTCTAAGCAGTAAGCCCTAATGAGTGGGGCAGGGCGATACATTTTATAAAAATCGCGTATTTCTTCGGGTATTTCTATATATTTACTCGTATCGTCAAGTTCTTGACGGGCAAGTTCGTCACAAAACACTTTGGAAAGTTCGTTTTGGGTGATGGGCTTAAAAGTAGTTGGGCTAAGAAGTGGCGCAGGTTTTTTAGACATAAACGCCCTTAAATTTATCCACGACTTTGGAATCTCGCTTTCTTCAAGATAGATTTTGTAAGGTATTTTTTCTTCCATAATAACTCCTTTTCGGGACAAAAAAACCCGTCCCTCGCTGATGCTGGGACAGGTTGTATAACCCGTGGTGCCACCCGGCTTGGCGCAAAACTTGCGCCCACTTAACGCATACGTTTATATGCTGACTTTTGTTTACGAGAAGTCACCCCGTCGCCCATACTAAGCGTTGTAGCCGTTCTGTTTGCCCTCGAAAGCCCATTCAATACCGTTTTTTTGGTTGTAATTTCACCGCCTACAACTCTCTTTGCAAAAATTGACGATACCTACTTACTCTTTCTCATCGGTTTTCTAAATAATACCACTAAATTTTATAATTGTCAAGCGTTTATTGACTTAATAAGGTCTATAAGGCAAGGCTCGAACTTAGCGCCGTACCAGTGCGATTTATCGCCAGCCGTGTACTCTATACATTTAACGGTATAGTCCGCTGCAATTTTAGCCGAACTTACCGCGCTATGCCCCTTGAAGAAAGCGCCTGCAAAAGCAGATGCGTATATATCGCCAGTTCCGTGGCAACTGTTAGGAAGGAAGGGGTGCTTATAATAATTAAACTCGCCGTTTTCGTATACCGCAACACCGGTGTAACCCTCTTCAAAAGAAACGCCGGTTAATACTACCGCTTTTGCGCCCAAGTCACAAAGCGCTTTCATAACCGATAAAATATATTCTTTATCGTAGGTGGTTTTATACTCTATTCCCGTTAAAAAGCAGGCTTCGGTAAGGTTAGGAAGTAAATAGTCGGCTTTTTTAACAAGGTCTTTCATCTTTGAAACGTATTCGTCGTTAAATATAGGGTAAAGTTTGCCGTTGTCTGCAAAAGCGGGGTCAACTATAAGTTTACAGCCCTTTTTAAGTAAAGGTAAGGCTAAATCAACTATATAATCTACTTGTTCTTTACTGCCAAGATATCCCGTATAAATACCGTCAAACTCAATGTTTTCAGTTTTCCAGTGGTTAAAAATGCTTGGCATATCGCTTGCTAAATCGCGGAAAGTAAAACCCTTAAATCCAGCGGTGTGCGTTGAAAGTACGGCGGACGGAAGTATACAAGTTTCTATTCCACAAGCGGAAAGTATGGGAAGTGCAACGGTAAGTGAGCATTGACCTACGCAGGAAATATCTTGTATGGTTAAAATTTTAGGATAATTCATAACGTCTCCTTTGTTTTTTGTTTACATTATAATACTTATGTGGTATTATTAAAATAATCAAACAAAAAGTTTTTTTTATGACCAGATATGAAAAAGTATTATAGTTTATATGAAAAATTAAAAAGGGATATAATTTTAGGCGAGTATAAAGCGGGTGAAAAACTTCCGTCAAAAAGAGTTATGGCGGACATGATGGGGTTTAGCCTAATTACCGTTGAAAACGCCTACGCCATTTTAGAGCAAGAGGGCTACGTTATAGCAAAAGAGCGTAGCGGTTATTTCGTTTTAGAAATTAAACCGCTTTACACGGCGCAAGTTAACTCGTCAAAGCGCGAAAAACTAAAAGAGCCTAATATTGACGAGAAAGAGCAGTTTGAATATTCGCTGTGGTTCAAAACGGTTAGAAAGGTTATAAGCGATAAAGATAAAGAACTTTTCATAAAAGCCCCCACCGCAGGTTGCGCAGTTTTAAGAAACGCGATAAGCGACTATCTTTTAAGGTATAGGGGAATATCCGTTCAGCCTAAGCAAATTATAATAGGTTCGGGTTCGGAACAACTTTATGAAACGGCAATAAAGTTATTAGGCAGGGATAAAGTTTACGGTATAGAAAACCCGTCTTATAGGCAAATTGAAATGGTTTACAATCAAGAGGGTGTAAAGGTGTGTAAACTTGATATGGGAGAGGACGGTATTAAAAGTGAAGAACTACTTACTAAGCAGTTTGACGTTTTACACGTAACTCCGTTTAATAGTTACCCGTCTAACGTAACGGCGAGCGCAAAAAAAAGATACGAATATCTTTCTTGGTCAAAAAGTTTAGATAATTATATAATTGAAGACGATTTTGCCAGCGAATTTTTTATGCGAGGAAACCCGATAGAAACCCTTTATAGTTTAAGCGGTGGTAAAAGGGTAATTTACATAAACACTTTTTCAAAAAGTTTATCTTCTTCAATGAGGGTTGGCTATATGATAATACCCGAAAACCTATTATCTATATATAATAGTAAGTTGGGCGGATTTTCTTGCACGGTGCCCGTGCTTGACCAGTACGTTCTTGCCGAGTTTATAAACAACGGTAGTTTTGAACGGCATCTTAATAGAATTAGAAGGGGAATGAATAAAAATTATGATAAAACAAATTAAACCCGTGGCGCATATAAAAAACGGGTATAAAGACAAGTTTGGAATTCCCCGCCAAAGCGGAAACACTTTTGCGTTATCTACCATAGAATTTGAAAAGGAATTTAGAGTAGAAAGTGCAATTAAAGAAATTGAAGGGTTTTCTCATCTTTGGTTAATATTTGGTTTTTCTAAAAACGACGGCAAGTATTTATTAAGCGTTCGTCCGCCAAGGCTTGGCGGCAATAAAAAGGTGGGTGTGTTTGCCAGCCGTTCTCCGTTTAGACCTAACGGGCTGGGACTTTCCTCGGTAAAACTTGAAAGGGTTGAAAATGGCAAATTGATAGTGTCGGGCGCCGACCTTTTAGACGGAACGCCCATCTACGACGTAAAACCCTATTTAACTTTTACCGACTGCCATCAAGACGCTAAGTGCGGTTACGCCCAAGAGTTTTTTGACTACAAACTTAAAGTTGAAAACGTTAGCGTTTTAGACGGGATAGAATATACCGTTAAATTAGATATAATAAACAGTTTGGCGTTAGACCCGCGCCCGTCTTATCAAGACGACGAAAATAGAATTTACGGTATGACTTACGATAAATACGACGTAAAATTTACCGTAAAGGGCGATACCTTGTATATACAATCGGTTGAAGAATAAAAAAAAGACTGCTTTAAGTAAGCAGTCTTTTTAATTTTAACGATTATTATAAAGTGTCGTTTTCGTCGTTAGTTTCAACGGGTTCTTCACTTTCAATTTCAATTACCGATTCTTCTTCAACTTCTTCTTCAACGTCCGCTGATTCGTCAATCATTTC